>DTZW01000447.1:0-1169 GCA_012961165.1 Gammaproteobacteria bacterium
AAGGCGCTCTCTACCAGTTCAAATTGATCATGGCATATACCGCTGATGGGAATAGTCGAAGACATGTTGATTGTTCCGTTTGATTAATGTCAAAAAGGTCAAATGCAAAGCTCGCGTAAACAATGTGCAAACATGTGGCTGCATACCAAAGACATGTCTTGCCAGATGTTAAGAATCTTACCAAAAGATGATGGGCTAGATTCTCCTGTAGTCCGGATTCAATATCTCTTTAGTAGATTGCTGCTACAACGTGCATTATTCTTAGTGCTTGTAGAGAGGTTGTGATCAATTGAACGAGTTTTTGAAGAAAATGGGCTACGGGCCTGATGACAGAGTCCTGATCACTCACATTGATGACATGGGCTTTTGTCATGCAGCCAATGTCGCCTCGGAAGCCTGTCTGGATTCCGGCGCTGCGAGTTGTGCGTCTATCATTGTCAATGCGCCCTGGTTCCAGGAGGCAGCAAAGATCTGCAATGCGCGCCCCGATTTTGATGTCGGCGTTCACCTGACCCTGACCGCGGAATACCCGACCTTCCGCTGGGCCGCGCTGAGTACGCGAGACCAGGCCAGTGGGCTCATCGATAGTGAAGGCTACTTGTGGCACACCCGGGAAGACGCGATTCGGCACGTCACAGAAACCGCGGCCGAAGCTGAGATGAGGGCCCAGATAGAGACAGCACTCGCTGCGGGTATTAACGTGACGCACATTGATACGCATATGGGGTCAGTTGTTCATCCCAAGTTTCTGGCTATCTATCTGGCACTGGCCCAGGAATATGGTGTGCCTGCGTTTCTCCCCAATATTACGAGGGAGCGGCTCCAGGGGCTCAAGCAAATTGAAAACTCCGACGAGTATCTCGAAGTTCTCGATAAAGTAAATACCAGTGCGGTGCCGACACTTGATGAGATTATTATTGATACGTTGATCGATATGGATGATAAAAAAGCGTTTTACAGGAAGCTCGTGGATGGCATTAATCCTGGCTTAACTCATCTGCTGTTTCACCCGGCGACCGACGGGGATGAATTGCGTGCAATCGCACACACCTATGGGTCCCGCCATGCCGACTTTATCGCCTGGAGCGACCCGGAAATGAAAGCGTATATCGAATCCGCTGGCATTGTGCATATCGGCTACGGGGAATTAAAAGCATTCCTCTAGCCTG
>DTZW01000447.1:1179-10128 GCA_012961165.1 Gammaproteobacteria bacterium
ATAGCCATCGTGAGTGGTCCTGTGAGTTCGAGAATCCTTTGATGGCATGGTTATTGTGAAGTGAGAACTCAGGCTTGATTGTCATATTTCTATAGAGATTTGTTGCCAGCTAAAGATTGAACAGTTTCACAGCATTGCCGCCAAGCACCAGGTTTCGACGATGCTCGCTCATGGGGGCTAGCGCCTCATGAACTTCAGCAATAGCACCAATGTGCGAGTCAATATGCGGGTAGTCGCTACCCCATAGAAAGTGATCTTCTCCAAGCAGATCACATTGGGCATCAATGGACCGCTCAGACGGGTCCATAACAAACCAGAAGTTTTCCCGCATGTATTCGCTCGGGCGTCGCTTCAGGTTGGTAAGTTCACCAAACCGGTCATATTTCTCGTCCAGACGGTCCATTAGATAACTGGCATATCCGGCGCCTGATTCTACGATGGCCACTTTTAGTTTTGGAAACCGGTCGAACAGGCCGTCACATATGAGTGCAGCTGTTGCTGGAATAAGTTGCATGGTGCCGCCAAGAGCGAATGAGAAGACGGTATTCATGGGCTCTTTTTCACTATCCCACCAGCTGGTCGCTGACAGGTTAAGTGCCCGGGTAAATCGTACAATCAGGTGAACACAGACAGGCAGGTCGGCATCAACCAACTCCTGCCAGAGAGGATCAAAATCAGGATGTGAAGGACGTTTGCCGCAAACGGGTTCCGGTGCCATAAACATGCCTTTAAAACCAAGCTTTAAACAGCGCTGTAATTCCTCGAGCGCCAGATCAACGTCATACAGGGGAATGTGGGCAATCGGAAGAATGCGGTCCAGAGCAGGGGAGGCGAAGTCCCACTGCCAATTGTTATAGGCGCGAGCGTATGCCATGGCGAGTTCCGGGTCATCTTCCTTGTCCCACAATATACCGATGGTCGGGAACACCACACCTGCATCCACGCCCCATTCATCAAGCAATTCGATCCTGGCCTGGGTGTCGTAACTCGCCAGTGGGCAGCCTTCTAAATAGGGAACATCAGGCTGGGTAAAAAGAGTCTGCGCCGGGTGCTCGACCCCGCCGAGTGCTGCGAGACGTCCTTTGAGCAAAACCTTGTCGTCAACAACCAGTTCTTCGATTCCATCACTGTTCCTGCGAATGTGAATGGCTCGATCGCGATACCTGGGTTCGAGATAGTTCTCCCAGAGATCTGGCGGCTCCATGACATGGGAATCCATGTCGACGATAAACGGCTTTTGTATTGCCTCACTCATAATTCACACTCGATTCAGCCCCGTATCGTTGGGGTATGCGTAACATTTAGCGAATTTGACCAATAGTTATTCTATGTTCTGATCCTAACATACTGAAAAATATGAACAAAGCCTGTTGGTATCATTATTGCGTTCTGATAGACGTCACCCGAAGTAATGGATAAAGGAATGAAAGAAGAAACCCGAGAAAGAATGATTGATGGCAGTATCTGGCTACGCGGACTGTATATGCTGCTTTTTACAATTGCCTACAATATTGCTGAATTCATCATCGTCTTAATCGCAATCTACCAGTTTTTCTGTGTGCTGATTACTGGCAGAGTCAACGAGCCCTTGTTGCAGTTTGGCAATAATCTCACCGTCTACGCATTCGACATCTTGCAGTTTGTAACCTTTAACATCGAAGCAATGCCCTTTCCATTTGCACCCTGGCCCAATGAAGAACCGGGTGGTGCAAAGTGGACGGATGAACCAGCCGTTGTAGAAGCAGAATTCGAAGAAGTTGATGAAGCTTCTGTTGAGGCCGATGAAGTTAACGAAAAAGAGGAGTCGCGCAGTGAAGGTGCCGAGTCTGATGGTGAAGACTCAAAGTCCCCATAACCCTTGGATAAAGAACAATGCCTAATTTTGGTTTTTTTTAAGCCAGCTCATCACAAGTCGCCGGGCGTTGGTCATCTCGTGTCCGGTTCGCTGGTCTACCAACATGGACGAACCGTGGACACCCCGATCGATGACGACGGTTTTTGCACCTTTTTGTTCAAAGTGGTGCATCTGGATCTGAGTGCTTTCCCTTTGCATTTCAGAGGAGGGACAGAGGATAAATGATTCCGTCTTTACGTCATCCAGGTATAGTCGAGCCCGGCAATCAGTTAGCGGTCCTCTGGAGGCGACTGAAAATCCGACGACGCCGGATATATCTTTGGAATGTTTTGAGGCAAGTTGAAAAACAAGGCGCCAGAGTAGCTGCTACCCCATACAATTAATGCTTTGGGCTGGTAGGTCGAAAGACTGAAGTTGAAGCTGGCTTCTACGTCGGCGAAAGCATCACAGTAGCCAGCAGCGATTCCTTCGCGCATTTTTGGTTGTGTACGGTTGTGGCTTCCAATATTTTCGCCTGGCACGAATCATCACGCCTTGAAGTTCGCGCCAGCTGCCAACCGTGTCGATAAGAATGGTCGTGGTCGGTTTTCGTCGCAGATTTGCCACCTTTTGCCCGCGCGCGAATATATAAACGAGGCCATTTGCCCATCCAAAGGTCATTGGCATTAAATTGATTTCACTGCCTGGCCCCACCGTCGCTATTCTAAGGTGGGATTCCGACAACATGAGCCGGTCTATCTCGCTCTCAGATAACTTTAATGATTCAGAAATCCTGGCCCTGTTTTCCTGTCCCCACTATTAAGTTGTTGGAAACCGTGAGCATGCGTAAATGCATTTTGGTAACAAATACTACGATGTCACACCACCAGCAACAATTTCACCATGGAGATATTGATCACCTGCCGTTGGATGAGTCATTATCGACTTAATCCAAAGGATTATTACTTTTTGTAAAGCACTCGCTGCAACTAACCTGCTTTTTACCTTTACTAGAGCCAATACCCTTATTGGTACTTGCGCCCATAGGAGATAGACCATGAGTTACGAATTGACACCTGCCACGGCGGCCGGTGAGAAATTTGTTCGCGCCGCTGAGAGTCTTAACGACAGGTTACGTAGTCGCGCGGCTGCCGCTGATCAGAGCAGTAGTGTCGATCTCGACAATTTTGCGGATTTGAGGGATGCCGGTATTGTCACTGCGTTTGTACCGGAAGCCTGTGGCGGCTTTGGGCTCAGTTCTATCCATGACTGGATGGCCGGGATGTCTCGCCTTGGCCGGGGTGATGGCTCGGTTGCCATTGCCGTGAATATGCACCTCGGGGTAACCAGAGGCCTAGCACAGGCATGGAATGCAGCGAGAGCAGCGGGCAATGAAGCTGTCGCGACGCGCCTGGAGGAGCAGTTCGAGCAAATCGTCGCAGGCGACATGTATATCTGTGCGACTGCGACGGAACCCGGCACTGATAATTTACATCCGCTGACGCAAGCGACAAAAACAGACGACGGCTGGCATATTAACGGCCTGAAAATATTTGTTACCGGGTCACCGATAGCCTCCCATTTGGCGATGAATCTGCGTATACCCGCGGCGCAACTTTCAGGCCAGGCCTCTCAAGATGCTATTGGTTCGGTGATGTTGCCACTTTCAACCGACGGGGTGAAACCCCAGGATGATTGGCAGGCCATGGGAATGCGCGCATCAGGCAGCCAGTCTATTGTGTTCGAGAATGTCTTTGTTGCTGAATCCATGGTCCGCCCCATGGCTCCCTGGGGTAAGTGGAGCGTTAATTCATTGATGAACCGGAATCTGGGAAACCTGCCGTTACTGGGTGTGTTTGTTGGAATTGCGGAGTATGCAAATGAATTGGCGCTGAATGCAACGGCGACAAAACCCAAAGCCGGTAAGGGGCGTACATCAGAAGGGCCGGGTATACAACATATGATAGGGGAAATGGAAATCTCCCTGGCAACAGCGCAAGCAATGCTCGGGCGGATGGGGCAGCTTGCGGATAACTTTCTGGAGGAGCACAAGGGTAAAGAGACTACCCTCGTCGCCGCGCATGAACTGCTGAAAGATCACCAGAGTATGAAATGGGTTGTAAACCGAAATGCCATAGAGGTTGTCAGCCGGGCCATGGATGTTGTGGGTGGTGGGGGATTCATGGACAAAAACCCACTGTCCAGGCTATATCGCGATGTGCGCGCAGGTCCCTTCATGCAACCCTTTTCGCCGTCGGAAGCCAGGGAATATATTGGAAAGGTGGTATTAGGTCATCACCCGGAAGACTAGCGTCAAAACTGCATTTTCGGAACTGGTGCAAACCTGATCGCCAGCGCTTAGTGATTGGTTCACATGGAGACTGATATGCGACTAACCCAGGCCGACGCCTCTTTCAATTATATGGAATCGGCAAGTGGACCCATGCACATATCATCTGTGTATGTGCTGGACGGCGAGCTCGATTTTAAGAAGTTCATGACCCGTTTTGAAAAACGGATTTATCTTGTTCCCGCCTATAACGACATCAGCCAGAGAACACGCTGCTTTATCAACTGGTTAAGGAACACTGGCCTCAGTTCCAAAATATGCTGTCGGGGCAGGGCAGGTATCTACCAGCTTACGTTGCCAGAGAATTCGAGGATTACCTGAAGTGTGGTCGCCTGGAGCATGAATTTCTGCGGGTTCGACAGATCGCTAAACGGGTATCCCGATACCTGTAGCAGGCGGGGTACTTGTACCGGGATCTGTAGGCAGCCCGGCGAGTTCGGGTACCTGGATCTTGTGCATGATGAAGACGATGCGCGGTTTCTCAGTTTCTTTTGCTGCGTTCCGGCCGATGCCCACTAACTTGTTATATCGGTAATGACTGACTGTGCGAGCGCCAACCGGCTTTTTATGCGTCCTGGCATCGTGTCCCAGTAGTAGGGGAAGGTCATTAGCGCGATCGCCAGTGCCCAGGCACGCCCGCGCATCCATTCGGCATCGCCGATATCGAGTTGCTGACGAAACACCTGCCTCGAACCCGGCACTTCCATCGCGTGTGCCCATATGTCGCGTACAGCATCGTAGTCGAGTTCGAGATCTTTGATAGATTTGCAGTGCTCGATATTTCGTTGCATTTGTTTGTCGTAGTCGATCAGGCAATCCCCACGATAGGTTTGCAGCTGACTGTCCTGAATCGTTGCCGCAGGTAAGTCAATCTCTCGAAGAGCGCTAATTATTTCAGCCAGTTTCAATGCCAACTGTGAACGCTCAGTTGTGATGGCATCTTTGGCGTCGTAGACCTTTGGCATCTCGCCATCGAGCCACTCTAGAATTGCCCAACGCTCGCTATAACCAAAGGCCGGTTCGCCCAGGGCAATGAATTCAGGTACGGCAACCGGTAACAGATCACCGATTGGTTTTGTCCAACGATACTCTTTGTCAATTGACAGAGTACCGCCTGGCTGACGAGGCATTCTGATCAGCAAACTATCACCCAGACGGAACTGCAGGTTTGTTGAAGCTGATGCGGCAAGCTGGCTCAAGGGCAGGCCCGAGAATTGAGGGAACTGATCGCGCAAAAGCTTTTGAACCAATTCGAGACCAATGGGTATTTCGTTTTGATGCATCATGTTTTGCATGGGGCTGAGTCTATCGCAGGCGTGGTGGCGCAGATACCTAAGACAACGCCTGGTCGAACCATCTGCTTTACGGGTGAAATCCAATCCCCAGATTTCAGCACTGGTCAGCGTGAGTGTTTATACTGAGCGGCATGACAGATTTCGTTACAACTACTTCTGATTCAGCAATTGGCGCCGTCGGCGTTGAGCGACTGAGTAACCGTGTTATCTGGGCCTACTCTGCACCGCGCATCGGTGTGGGTATTCTCGGCATCTTATTCAGTACTTATCTCATGAAATTTTCAACGGATGTCTTGCTGATTGCACCAGCCGCCATGGGTATATTGCTTGCTGCTTCACGAATGTGGGATGCCGTATCTGACCCGCTGGTTGGCTACTTGTCTGACAACACGCAATCCCGTTTTGGTCGTCGTCGTATCTGGTTGATGGGCTCTGCCATCCCGATGGGCATTGGCATGGTCATGATCTGGTCTCCACCGGCTGCGCTGGACGGTGTATCCGTCGTGATCTGGATGGGTATTGCGCTGCTGGTTTATGAAACCGCCAGTACTGCATTCTATGTTCCCCATGGGGCGATTGGCGTGGAAATGACGCCTAATTATCATGAGCGTACGCGCCTGTTTGGCTATACCCATATGCTGGCAGCAATTGGTTTGCTGATAGGGCTCGGCGCGCTGCAGATCATGAATATGTCGGAAGACAAACGAAGTGTCGCGATGATCCTTTCAATTGCCTGTGGCATTACTGTCGCAGTGCTGGTGATGTGGTCAGGCTGGGTCTTGCCGGAGCGAACTGACTACCAGGGTCGAGGCGGTGGCACTATAACCAAATCGTTCATCGATATCCTCAAAAACCAACATGCGCGATTGCTGCTTATCATGTATGGCATCGAGACTTTTGGTGCCTCCAGCATTGCCTTGCTAGTGCCATATTTGCTCGAGTATGTGTTGCCGATGAAAGCATATATGGTGCCACTGCTGATCACATACGTGATCCCGCAGTTTGCCTTTACACCGGTGTTCATCTGGCTCTCACGAAGGTACGGCAAGAAACGGCTATGGGGCACAACAATGTGGGTTTCGGCCTTCATGTTTATTCTGACATTCTTCGTGGTCACCCCCGGTGAATTCTCGTACCTGATTTGGCCAGGTACTTTTATCTTCGGTCTTTGTGGCGGCTGCGCTGCAGTGACCGCACCCTCTATCAAAGCCGATATTATCGATTTCGATGAATACACAACGGGGGAACGAAAAGAGGGCTCATACCTTGCTGTTTGGAATTTAATTCGTAAAGGGGCGGGGTCGCTAACGGCTCTCTTCACGGGACTGGCGCTTCAGTTCTCAGGCTTTATGCCGAATATCGAACAGAACGAGCAGGTACAGTACTGGATACTCGGCCTCTTCAGCCTGCTGCCGGGTATCTGCTACCTGTTTGGCGCGATCATCTTCATGGGTTTTTCTTTTAATGAGAAGGAACATGCAGCGGTTCGCGATGCGCTGGAAGCCCGGCGGGCCGAATAGCTAATGCGCCCATCGGGGTCCGGCAGTCTGTGTTAAAGCTTCAAGCCAAATGATCAGCGGACGTGCAGGTTTGGTGGTGAAGCCCAGAGGGGCAGGGTGTTGGATATGCTGCTTTAAATACTACTAGCGTTAAGTGGCGCAGCTGCATCAACTTAAAGAACTGGAAAACTCAGTGAGTGATATTTCTACACGGGAATACGAAGCGCGAGATTGGCCGGAAGTCAGTAAAATTCATGATCTCGCACGTCCCATTGAGCTTGAAGGCTCGTGTGACCCCAGGGCATTTGTGCGGCTTGCAGATGACAAGAACGACTTACAGGAGTTTCTAAACTCACGCAAGCTGGTGGCGTGTGACGAGACTCGTATCGTCGGGTTCATTGGCATTGATGCCAGTACCATCGGGTGGCTCTACGTTGATCCGAAAGAAACAGGCAAAGGCATTGGTCGCTACCTTGTCCGTCAAGCGCTTGTTCGGATCAAGCAGGGCGCAAGTGTTTTTGTCCTTGGTGGTAACGTGAAGGCGATAAGCCTTTACAAAAGCGAAGCTTTTGAAGTCGTGGACAGATTCGAAAGTGACAATAGCGGCTACCCTTGCACCGTCTTAAAGATGTCTCAGCTGATGCCTTCAGATATCTGAGACATATAGAGGCCATATCCCCTGTTCTACCGGTTCTTCAGCAACTGAATAGATTTGTAACTCGATATTGCCAATGTACCGACACTGCACTGAGTCGCCGATTCGCCGGCGTAACAGGGCGTTGTTTCAATAACGATGAGTTGTCTATTGAAGCAAAAACATATGCGATTTCTTGATCGCCCGTGGTTAGTCAGTTGGCAGCCTGGCATGGCCGCAGCTGCGTACCGTATTGCGCTTCAGTTCAATAGCAAACTGATCTATTGTGCAGAGAAGCATAGGGGAGATTTGATATGACACAAATGGCAGACAAGGTCGCGATTGTCACCGGAGGTGGTTCGGGCATGGGGCGTGCAAGCAGCGTGCTGTTCGCGCAAGAAGGTGCGGCGGTAGCTGTGGCTGACATTAATGAAGACGGCGGCCAGCAAACTGTTGCAATGATCGAGCAAGCGGGTGGGCGCGCTAGCTTCATTCATACGGACACCGGCGACGAATCATCTATTATTCAATTGGTAGAGCAGACCGCAGCAACCTATGGGCGAGTCGATGCCATGGTGACGGCTGCCGGTATTTCTTACTCAAACTTCATAGAAAAAGACGAAGCTACAGACCCCTGGCTAAATCCTGGTGAAGGCCTGATTCTCAACAAGTCCACTGAACGTTGGCAAAAGGTGCTGGACGTCAATCTCACCGGCGTGATGATCTGTGCGCGCGAAGCGGCGCGGCAGATGATCGCTGAAAAGCATGGCGGTACGATCGTCAACTTTGCATCTATTGCCGGCTATGGTCCTGCGCCGACAATCGCTGACTACTGCGTATCGAAGGCAGGCGTCGTTATGCTGACAAAGTGCCTGGCAGCCGAACTTGGACGCTCAGGCATACGTGTCAATGCGGTGGCGCCAGGACCTGTCGAAACCGGCATGACGCGGTCTTTGATGGAGCTCGGCCGTTTACAGAAACAGGCTGAGGCATTGCCCCTGGGTCGCGTCGCGCAACCAGAGGAAGTGGCGAGTGTGGTGCTTTTTCTATCGACTGAGGGATCTAGCTACATCACAGGCAAGACCATTGGTGTTGATGGCGGCACGTATACGGTTTGATGCTGATGCGAGGGCCTCAATGCTCTAGGATCCATTTTCCTCGCGGAGCTAGTTAAGAGCGCATGTCGTGCCGGGAAAACCGCTAGAGGAGTCGGTACGGCATTCACAAGCTGGCAAGGATAAGGCTTATTCGATGACCCGTTGTTCATTTGGGGGCGCAACGGTTAAAGCGCGTCTTTTCAATAGAAATTGAGAAGTGCGATAAGAAGTGCGATAAGA
>DTZW01000448.1 GCA_012961165.1 Gammaproteobacteria bacterium
TCAAACCTAACCCGGAAAAACCGGCGCCTACTGCTATTACGTCGTAATCAGCTTGATGTTGCGAAGCCATTTTCATTCTCCGTTTTGTGTACCGCTAGACTAACCAAGATTCAAGAGATAGAACAGAGGCTGTGTACTTTTTGATGTCCTGGGATCGGATGTCCTGGGGGCGGGGTAGTACAATGCCGGGTTGATTCTATGAGAACGGGTATATTCTTTCTGTTCGCGCCAGGCTGTTTCCATTAGGCTTTCAGCCAAACATTAATGCACACACCGGAGAGACATGTCTTGAAGGACTTCAACAATAAAGTAGTCGTCATTACCGGGGGGGCTACCGGCATTGGATTCTCCTTTGCCAAACGTTTCGGTACTGCGGGTGCCAAAGTCGTTATTGCCGGTCGTCGACAGGATAAACTCGATACTGCCGTCGTCACCCTGGAAGACCTGGGCGTGGAAGCCGCTGGCTTCACCTGCGATGTCAGTGACTATGTACAGGTAGAGGCGCTCGCCGACTTTGCGGAAGAACAATTTGGCGGCTCAGATGTCATCATGAACAATGCCGGGGTACTGATTCCCCCGTCCACGGTCATTGACGCCGACAGGGACCAAGTGCTTCAGATCATGAACGTGAACTACATGGGGGTGTGGAACGGCGCATCGATTTTCGGCAAGCGTTTCATTACACGGGGAACACCCGCCGCGATTTACAACATTGGCTCGGAAAATGCGTTCTTCAATATTGTGCCGGGCATGTTCGCCTATGAGAGCGCCAAGCATGGCCTTCATTCCATGACTGACGCCCTGCGTGAAGAAGTACCGGATTTCATTGACGTTTCTTTCATCTGCCCAGGCTTCGTGCAATCAGAAATGACGGAGGCAGCTGGCGACATACCCATGGACGTCGAAGAATATATCTCGATTGCCTGGCGGCAGATCCTTGCCGGCGAATACTATGTCGTCTCACATCCTTATAACGTGGTTTGGATCAAGCAGCGCTACGACGAAATGATGAAAGCCTATGAAACTTACGCGCCGCGATATGACGGAGACTGGCAATACGATCCCCGCGCCATGATGGCAAAGGCCGCCCAATCTGCAGAGGACTGATTTCGCGAGCGCAGATTGGGTGATATAGCATGCAGAACAAGCAGAACAAGCAGAACTAAGCAGGGTTCACCATGATAAGCCTGCATATTTAATTGCATAATCAGGCCAACTTAGACCCCGCTGTTTCTCAGGCTACAGCAAACGCCTGCTCCAGATCAGCCAGCACATCGTTAGTCGGGTTCATCATCCGCGTATAGATATTCCCTGGGACGACCAGGTTAAACAGGTCCCCGCCATGCCGAGCACTGTCAAACTCGTAGGCCACCGTATGATAAATGGGGTCGCCACCGCATGTGTGACAGGATTAGTAACGTATCCGGAGTGGATCAATTTGGTATCGTCTCGCATAAGAATGTCGCGTCTCCAGAATTTACAATGCAGCATAGACTGACTTCCTTATGCATCTGGTAACGGCGTTCCTTTACAGATCCAAGAAACACCTATTGGTTAACCAGTGAGTGGAGTTTTTCGGCGCGAATGGTATCGTGGGTAACTTCTCTGAAGACACCTAACAACATGTTGATCAACCTTTCCGACCGCCATCATGCCTTCGAGGCTAGCTTTAACTTTCGGGACATTGGTGGCTATCCCTCGACCAGTGGTAAAAAAGTTCGCTGGGGCCGATATTATCGTGCCGGTCGACAGGACCGGATGACTGAAGCCGATCTAGGGGAGCTCAGGAAACTCAACATCCGCACGCAAATCGACCTGCGTAAACCCGACGAAATTCGCGACCAGGGGAAAGGGCCACTGTCAGACATGGGCGCGGCACACCACAACATCCCGGTGATACCGGACGGCGGCACTGACACGCTGAGTCGCCTTGTCGGCGACACGGGCATCTCCGGCAAACGGTATCTCGGCTACCTGGAATTCGGCCCCGGCGCCTGGGTCAGGTTGTTTGATCTCTTTTCAAATGCATCGACCGGACCCCTGGTACTCCACTGTACCGCTGGTAAAGACCGAACCGGCGTATCGACGGCATTCCTCTTATCTGTACTCGGCGTCGAACGGGATTGGATCGAAGCCGACTACCAGCTCACCAATCGCGATGTCGAAAGACAGGTCAACTTCATAGAGGAGCATATCGGTTTACCGGAAGGCATGAGCCGCGAAGACATGATGCGTGCCGCGGGTGTCCCGGAAGATGCTATCGGTGATTTTCTGGACGGCATCGAAGAACGCTGGGGCGGCCCTGTTGAGTATCTTCAGAGTATCGGCATCAGTGACGAAGCCTTCAACAGCATCAGGGCAAACTATTTGGAATAACCTCTGTAAATTGTTCCAGGGCGCAGAAGTCCTCCTGGCGCAGTTCCGCAAGCGGGAAGGTTCGTCGTTATAAAGATGCCAAACGTCGCCTAAGTTCAGCCAGTTTGTCACTTGCGTGTTCACCGGTGATAACTGGTCGTTGTCCGATTCTCAGAAGGCGCTTTGCTTCATGAAACAACTGTTCTTCAGTGAGTTGCATGCCCTGATAAATAATCTGGCCCGCCGCGTCCAGCCGGAAAACCGGGGCTGCCTCTTCGCCACCTTCTACTGATTCAAAGTTTGGTCCTGCCAGACTCTTCAGGAATTCCCTTGAAGCCCAGGGCGCTTTATTTTCGTATGTGTCCAGGAATTCAGGCCCGGCGCCATAGCGGGTCGTGGACGGCGACCATGCCGGTGAAACGACAGAGCCAATAAGCAGGTGCGAAGCATTCTCATGCAGGATCAGCGCTTTCGCAGATCCTGCCGGCGCGATCACGATGGGCCGCTGTCCAAGAGAGACGTCATAACCCATCGTAACTTTTTCACATGAACCGTCTTTGGCAAACAGATAGTAATCCACCGGCCCACCTTCAATGAGTATCTGCACGTCATCTGACTCCATATGGTGCAGATGACTTTGTGGCATCGTCCTGGTCAGCATGAAATAGATCACGTTGTTGACAGGCTGCTCACCCAGTTCAACGTCTGAAACATTGACGACCTGAAAAAGACCCGATTCAAGGTTCATTTCCGTGAGCCCAAGCGTGCTCACCAGTTCATTGATTCTGGATTGCGTCATTGTTGGGGACTCCGGGTTTTCAGGTCGACTTTCTTCGGCATAGCCTTCGCCATAGCCTTTGCCATAGCGCTTACATTTCAGATTCAACAGATATCGTATCAGGCACTCTTATAACTAACATCCAGAACCCCTATAATCATCATTATCAATACTCTTAACCCGCTAATCCGAGCTCCCTCCAATTAACTCCCGCCGCGGCGCTGAAAGTCAGTACGCTGAATTCTCTTCATAGAGTATAGTCAACACATTTCCCTAAGAATGCTCTTATGACAAACCGTAACCCAGAAGCACTGCAGGCCTTCGCGGGCAAAGTATCAAACAGCGTCACAGGAGGGCTGAACTGCGCCCTGACCATGATTGGCGACCAGCTGGGCTTGTATCGCTCACTAGCAGAAAAAGGCCCGATGCAAAGCGGGGGTCTGGCCGAGGCAACCCGTCTTTCAGAGCGTTGGGTCCGGGAATGGCTATACCAACAAGCCTGCATTGGCCAGATAGAGTATGACGAAACAGCAGACAGTTTCTTCCTGAGTGAGGAAGGTAAAGCCGTCCTTGCGCAAGAAGATCACCCCGCATACATGGGCGGCATGATCCAATCTGTCGTTGCCATGTTCGATGCAGTGGAACATCTGCCTGAGTGTTTTCGTTCCGGCCTTGGCCAAAGTTTTGATGACAAGGGAGAAGGTTGCGCCTGCGGCATCGAAAGAATGAGTCGAAAGTTTCAGACAGACTATCTGGTTCCAGCACTGTTGCCCCGCCTTGACGGCATCACTGAACGTCTCACCGCGGGCGCGAGTGTTGCCGACGTCGGCTGCGGCGGAGCCACATCAACCATTGCTATGGCTAAAGCTTTCCCGGCGAGTACGTTCATCGGCTACGATATTTCATTGCACGCCCTTGAAAGAGCGCGGGCGAACATTGCTGCTGCTGGTGTCAGTAACGTCACTCTTCATAACCCTGCCTTCGATCCCCTTCCCGAGGACAGCTCCATCGATTTCATTACCACCTTTGATGTCGTACACGATTCTACGCATCCGAGGCAACTGATCGACGCAATCAAGAATTCACTTAAACGCGACGGCTCCTGGCTCTGTGCTGATGTAAAGGGACTACCCACGTTTGCAGAAAACCGACGGGATAACCCGATGGCGACGCTGGCTTATTCATTTTCCGTTCTGGTCTGCATGTCCGCGGGGCTTTCGACACCTGACGGCGCGGGCCTGGGAACATTGGGTTTTCATGAACAAAAAGCGCGCGAAATGACCGCGGCGGCAGGCCTGTCGAGCTTTAATGTCATCCCGTTTGAGGGCGATGGCTTCAACGCCTTTTATGACATCAGACATTAAGCAAAGCCCTATCTACGGGACAGTAGAAAATCGGGCTGGTTGCAATTTGTTACATTGAAGTAACCGCATCCCTGGCAAAGAGACCTCAAAGCGATCTTGCCAACAGCTTTGCAGAATTCCCCCAAGAATGCTTTTATCAAGTGCGAAACACGAGAAGTTGAAATGGCTGAACAGAGCAAAAGTACCAATCCAGTACTAAGCAGCCCCAACAAATTGAAGCTGGGAGTATTTGGCGTCAATGTCTCCGGAGGCTGTTCCATGACGTCAGTTCCCTCGACGATCAAAGCGGAATGGGATGAATCAGTTAATATTGCCCAGGCAGCTGATCGTGCAGGCATCGAAGCCATGATCCCGGTTGCCAGATGGCGTGGTATGGGCGGTGAGGTGAACTTTAACCACCGTAACTTTGACCCTTTTACGTGGGCTGCAGGGTTAGCTGCAGTCACTGAACGCATCGGGATTTTTTCGACCTTCCACATACCCACAGTGCACCCCGTGCGCGCCGCCAAAGAAGTCGCCACCATTGATCACATATCTGGCGGCAGATTTTGCCTGAACGTTGTTGCCGGTTGGAATGAGCGGGAAATTGCCATGTTTGGTACCCCGCAACTCGAACATGACGAACGGTACGATGTCGCTGACGACTGGATAACGCTCTGTAAAGAATTGTGGACGCGGGAAGGTGAATTTGATTATGACGGGCCCTATTTCAAATCGCCAGGGGCTTACTCAGAACCCAAACCAATACAGCGACCGGGACCCGTGCTCATGAGCGCGGGTAACAGCCCCCGTGGTCAGCTTTTTGCAGCCAGGCATGCGGACCTGAACTTTGTTGTCGCACAGACTATCGAATCAGCCGGCGAGATCGCAGCAGAGGTCAAGCGCCTGGCACGTGAAGATTACCACCGTGACATACAGGTGTTCGGCCAGGCGTATATTGTTTGCCGTGAAACCGAAGCGGAGGCCAGGGCTTTCCACAATCACTATGTTAATGAAAAGGGCGACTGGGAGGGCGTTCGCAATCTGCTGGATGTGCTTATCCCCAATTCAGAAAGTGCGCTTGGGGATGGCTGGGAAGCAATGGCCTCCAACCTGATTGCCGGTTACGGCGCTCTGCCCTTAATCGGAACTGCCGACCAGGTAGTCGAAGGTATGCAGGCTTTTTCAGATGCAGGTATTGATGGCATTACACTCAGTTGGGTTGACTACGCCAGTGGACTTGCACACTTTGAAAAAGAATTGTTGCCCCGGATGATCGAGGCCGGGCTAAGAGAGAAATAACGTTCACCCCACTCGCTGCGCAATGCTAGCCAGTTTCTGCAGGATCGAAGGCGTATGTGGCGGCGGCAGATAGAACAGGATCAGGTCCAGGCCACCTTCCTTGAATTTGAAACAGTTTTCTTCCAGTTCGTCCAACTCCTCAGTCGTCGCCGTCTGATGAACCGACGTCATGATTTCCCCAGGGTCGCGACCAATATCTCGACAAATACCGTCAAGCACAGCCTTCTTGGCTACCCAACCCTCAAAATCGAATGCGGCATAGTTCCAATGTTGCGCCCACCGTGCGACGTTAGGCAGCGTTCGCTTCTCCCCATTCCCGCCTATACAAATTGGCGGATGTGGTTTCTGTACCGGCGGAGGATTATTGCGCGCCTCGGTCAGGTTAAAGTATTTGCCCGAAAAATTAGTCACTTCATTCGTTAGCATTGAATGAAGAACCTCGCAGGCTTCATCAAACCGGTCGAACCGCTCGGTGAGGGTGCCGAGTTCAATGCCATAGGCATCACACTCCTGCTCGTTCCACCCGGCCCCGATACCAAGTTCGAGACGCCCGTCACTAATGATGTCGACGCTGGAAATCATGTTCGCCAGCAGCGCCGGGTGACGATAGACAATACCCGTCACCATGCACCCAAGGCGAATTCGAGTCGTTGCCTGGGCCAGCGCAGTTAGCGTCGTCCATGCCTCCATGCAGGGACCGTTCGTATCAGGAACATTGATAGGATAAAAGTGATCAAAGTTCCAGGCCGAATGGAACACATCCATCTTGTCAGCCTCTTGCCACACGGCAAGCATGTCTTTCCAGGTTGTCAGTTGGGGTGAGGTTTTGATCGCATATTGCATCGTGGTAAGACTCTTCGGCGCTGTATTTCTAACGCTAGGAGATCGCTCAAACCCTGTCAAGCTGCGTTGCAATTCCATGCATCATCAATCACTATCAATGAAAATCACAGGTGGCATAAGTGTGCAGCCATGAACATCAAAACTGCATATCGAGGCGCTAAAAAGTTATGAGCATTAAGCCAATTACAGACTATCAACAGGCGGCCAAGACACTGCGTCAGAGTGACCTGCGCCAGGGTCTCTACGACGAGGGTGCTGTGCTGATGGATGGCGTTCTTGTAAACCTGCACGGGGAAAAACACCGTGCGCGTCGCGGTCTCGAAAACAAGGTCTTCCGGCGCGGGTTCTTTCAGCACTATGAAAAAGAAGTTTTCCCCGACACCCTAAGGGTAACCATTGACGGATTTGTTTCAGACGGGGGTGGTGATCTCGTGGAATTCGGTTTCCGTTCTTTGATGAATCTAACCTGCGACTTCGCAGGGATCGATCGTCCTAAGGGCACCCAGGATGAAACTGACCGCCTTTTGTTGTTGATGCGCACCTTCGCCCTTGGCACGACTCTCGCGCATTCAAAGGATGACCGGGAGAAGGTCCGCCAACAGGTAAGGGATGCATTGTCGGCCTTTGATGAGGAATTTTTGCAGCCCTCAATGGCGCGCAGGTTGTTACTAATTAGCAAGTATGAAACAGACGAAGCTGTCGAGGCTGAACTACCCCGGGACGTGCTGACTATTCTATTACGCAACGAGGACCAGATTGAACTCGAAGACCAGGAACTGGTTCGTGAGATGGCATTTTTTGTGGTCGCCGGTGCGCAGACCAGCATTCATTCGCTTGTGCATGTGATGCACGAGATATTTTCATGGTCGACTGACCATGCCGGTGAAAGGCAAAAATTACTATCAGATCCAATGTTACTGCAGCGTTGCGTCCACGAGAGTGCAAGACTGCACCCATCAAGCCCTGTCGCCAGAAGGCGAGCTGAGTGCCCTTTGACCCTCGCTACTGACGAGGCTGTGGAGACCGGCGAACTGGTCACCATCGATTTACTTGGCGCGAACAGGGATGAAAAGATATTCGGGCCCGACGCTGCGCAGTTCAATCCATACCGACAGACTGGCAAGGGCAACTCGCCCTACGGGCTTTCATTTGGCCTCGGTATGCATGCTTGTATAGGCCGGACTCTTGCAGCCGGTGTCACACCCAAGCCCGATTCCAACCCCTTGGATCACCAGTACGGCACCATCACATTGATCGCGAGCGCACTACTGGAACACGGCGCACGTCCAGACCCTGAAAAACCGCCGAAAATGGATGAAAAAACGGAGCGACCAAATTGGGGTTACTATCCGGTTATTCTGGACACTCCCCAATCATGAATAGTCATCAACCAAGTAGAACATAATATGAAAAATGCAATTGTCACCGGCGCCGGTGGCGGTATCGGTGCATGTATAACAGAACTCGCGGTTAACCTTGGCTATCGAGTCGCGGCTATCGACGTGCAGTCAGGCAGCGTCAATGAGCTCGCTGACCGTCTTGATAATGTTATACCTCTTATCGCTGACATTACTGACCCGGAATCCGTCAGGGAAGCATTTGATGCCTTCGGCGGTGTTCCGGACCTGCTTGTTAACAACGCAGGACTGGTACGCTTTGGGCCACTTGAAGATCTTGCGGTGCAGGACTTTCAGGACGTCGTCAACGTAAACCTGGTCGGTAGCTTCATCGTCGCCAAAGAGGCAGCAGCCAGAATGAAAACCGCTGGCAGCGGAGCGATTGTTAACATCACTTCCATGGGTGGAATCCACCCCGCTCCGGGCTCGGGCGCTTATGGTGCCACTAAATCAGGCCTGGCCCAGATGACACAATTGATGTCGGTCGAGTGGGGGCCATACGGCATTCGCGTAAACGCGGTTGCGCCGGGATTTATCGACGCGGGAATGTCCGCGCCCTTTTTTAAAGACAAGGCAGTGCGGAAACAACGTGGTGGTGGTGTACCGTTGCGAAGGCTCGGAACGGCGGAAGACGTAGCAAAGGCAGTTATGTTTCTTGCATCTGACGACGCGGCCTATATTTCAGGTCAGGAAATCGCCATTGACGGTGGCGTCATTAATAGCGTGCTGGCACAGCTGCCGCGCGAACGGCCAGCAGGGCAATAATCGAGAGAAACAACTAAGGGTGGCAGCAAAAAACATGCACGATCTGTTCAACAATAGTATCAAGTTAGCGAAATCGATTGATGTCCACGCCCATGCAGTATTGGATCAATCCATGGGTGCAGCCGGGGAACATGGCCCGGAACTCATTGAAACGGAAGGTCAACCCTCGTTGTTTCGAGTCGGCGGATATGAACTGCACGGCGTTAAGTACAGGGACAGCGCGTTCATGGATGTCAGCAAACGCATAGCACGTATGTCAACCGCAGGGATAGATTTTCAGATTCTGTCACCTAATCCGCTGACCTATTTTCACTACATCGATGCCCCCAGCGCGATCAGTTTCTGTAAACGGCACAATGACATATTGATTGATCTGGTAAAACAACACCCTGATAAGCTGGCGGGCTTCGCCGCTTTACCAATGCAGGATATCCCCGCAGCATGTGAAGAACTCCGTCGAGCCGTCACTGAGCTTGGGTTGCTCGCTGCATACATTGGTACAGATATCGGACAACCGCTTGATGGGGCCGCACTGGACCCGCTATATGAAACCTGCCTCGAACTGAACGTACCGCTGTTTATACACCCGGCCCCGGCGGGAATTGATGGCCCACCAGGAGACCCACATTTGAGCCGTTTTGACCTGGCCTTAACCACCGGGTTCGCCGCATCAGAAACCATCGCGGTCTCATCGATCATCTTTGGCGAGGTCTTAGAGCGCCATCCAGGCCTTGATATATGTGTCAGCCATGGTGGTGGTGCAGTACCTTATCTGGTTGGTCGGCTGGCTCAGGCTAGCAGGGTGCGAGCCTGGTCACCTGAATCGTTACGTAAGGACGGCGCGTTTGAGGAGATGCTTGCCAAATTGTGGTTTGATTCCAATGTACATGATCCTCGATCCTTTAAGCTCCTGGCAGATGTCGTCGGAACCGACCGACTGGTATTGGGGACCAATTTCGCCGGCTGGGACCAGGCTGAGATTCATCATTCCCCGGATTTTCTAATGTTGATGGCTGACAACGCCCGGCGACTATTACGAATAACATAGCTTTGTACTTAAGCCCGGCGCAAGAGCAGAGCCAATACCTCGGCAGTACATTTCTTTAACCGACGACATGGTGAACGGTTTACTTCTCCACTAACGTCACGCGCGCTTCCATAGAAGCTATAATTAATACCCATAAGATCGCGCCTTTGATTGACTCAAAGGCAAGAGAGCATTTCTGGTGCGAACGTATTAAAGTACCCTTTCCTATGAAGATTGGTCTGCATGCCAACAAATCAAGGCATTTGATGCGTCCTGGAATTTTTTAGCAATGCACAACGACCAGTCAGACCCG
>DTZW01000449.1:0-1003 GCA_012961165.1 Gammaproteobacteria bacterium
GTTCTAAGCATGCCTTATGAAGATACTTTTGTATTCTTGGAAAAACACGCTTTATAACTCCTATTCTCTTCCCACCTTCAATTTGGTTTGAGGTGCTCGTTTTTAAAGGGATGAGGGAGTTTTCTGGACTGGACTGGATTGGATGGTATTGGAAGGCTCTTGGTACCGAGGGTCGGAATCGAACCGACACTCCCGTGAAGGAACCGGATTTTGAATCCGGCGCGTCTACCAGTTCCGCCACCCCGGCACGTAAGAGGCGCGAGTATAGCAGCGAGTTAGAGGACTGCACAGCGCTCAATCAGCAGGTTTAGTCATCCGGATCAGGCACTGCCAGTCACGGCCAGGCACTTCAGCTGCTATATTGAAGCAACTCGAAGATCTGAACACATTATGGACGCAACCATCCAGACCATTCCGATCATCAATCTACTGATCGCATTCATTCCCGTTGCTATCGTGCTGATCATCATGCTGAACTGGGCGCAGAAAACTGGCCAGGCGCTCTACGCCATTGCCAGAATGGTCCTGCAACTGGTTGTTATCGGTTATTTGCTCGTTTTCATCTTTGAAACAAAGCACAGCCTTATTGTTGTGGCGGTGTTAACGGTCATGTTGGTCGCCGCCGGGTGGATATCACTGAACGTCATGGAAGAGTCAAGACGACAACTCCTGCTGCCGGCTGTGGTCTCTCTTCTCATTGGCGGCGGGGTCACCTTGTTAGTGGTGACACAGTGGGTGCTGCAGCTTGACCCCTGGTTCCTTCCCAGGTACATGGTGCCACTTGCAGGCATGACGTTTGCCAATGCCATGACCTCGTTGAGTCTTGCTGGCGAAAGATACGCTTCAGAAATCGACAAGGGTGAATCAAGGGAGGACGCCAGGCGAACGGCCATGACAACGGGCATGATTCCTGTGGTTAATGCACTGTTCGCTGTGGGTCTGGTGGCGCTTCCAGGCATGATGACCGGGCAGATCCTCTCGGGTATTTCGCCACTGATCGCAG
>DTZW01000449.1:1054-4063 GCA_012961165.1 Gammaproteobacteria bacterium
CCGCAGCTTGTTTCCTGTGGTATCTGGGTCGCTCACAGTTCACGCGGCACGCTGAAACCTGAAATCACCCATCCGGTATCGCGGGGTCTAGTTCAGCAGCGGATGTTCCGGGGGCAGTTGCTTGGAAGCCCAAAGGGCAACCTTGTGCGCCATGGATTTCTGGGAAATATCCAGCTTGGCCAGCGGCTGAACAAGCTGATCATGCACCAGCAGCCTGTAGATGTACTCGATCTTTTCATGCTGCGAATCTGTCGCTTCAAATTCAACGACACCACGGTTTTCACCGTAGGCAACGCCCAGTCGAATACCTTCTTTCAGCAGCTCTGCTTCGTTCTTCAGCTTTTTCTTTTTTGCCATGGGACGATCCCGAAAGACGTGTTAGCACTGTATACCTGCTGAGCCGCGATTTCGATATTGATACGTTGTTTAATTATCCAGCTCTGCAAGCAGCAGCCGGGTCTGTGTCACTAACGCCTTCAGCAGCTCGGCGGCCGGCAATTCTTGCAGCATGCCAACGCCCTGCCCTGACCACATGGCCAGGAAGTCCGGGTTACCCTGCTGTGCAGCCTTCTTTCGAATAGCGCCAGATAACGCGTACTGCAGCGGGTAAGGCATGGGCGCCTCTTCAAGCGCTTCCATGTCCTGGATGTACCTGTTGGCAAGTCCGCGTGCCGGCTTACCCGACATGACCGTGGTGACTGTTGTGCGGCTGGGGGATGAGGCCTTGAGTTGTTCACGCCAGACGCCTGGAATACCCGACTCATGACAACCCAGGAAGGCAGTACCCATCTGCACGCCACTGGCGCCCAATGCTTTACAGGCAACGATGCCCCTGGCATCCATGATGCCGCCCGCCGCAATCACCGGCACTGAAACCGCATCAACAATCTGTGGCACCAGGGCCATGGTGCCAATCAACGCCCGCTGGAAGTCGCCCATGAAGGTACCGCGATGGCCGCCTGCCTCGCTGCCCTGCGCAATCACCGCATCACAACCCAGTGATTCAAGGTGCACGGCTTCTTCAATGGTGGTGGCGGAACAGATGACTTTCAAACCTGCTGCATGAATGGCGTTGACATGGTGCGCTGCTACACCAAAGTGGAAACTGATCACCGGGACTTTTTCTTCTAACAGAACTTCCAGTTGTTGTTCTGCCGGGCCGAAAATGCCGGAGGGCATACGCAACTCACCCAGGCCTAACTCCTGATGGTATTTTTCCAATAGCGCCCTGGCCGCCTTCCCAGGCATTGCATCTGCGTCAAAGCGCTCTGAGCCCGGTGCAAACAGATTGATATTGAAAGGCCGCCCGGTAAGCGCTCGAATCTTCTGGATCTGCGCGCGAAGAACGTCCGGCTTCATGGGCGCGGCGCCAAGGCTACCCAGGCCGCCGCCGTTACTTACCGCAGCCACCAGCGCCGGCGTGCAGGCGCCGGCCATGGGTGCCTGGATGATGGGGTGTTCAATGTTTAAAAGAGCCCGAATAGACACACTATTCCTTGTAGCAAAAAGGTCATCATAGGAATGAGGGGACGTGAACGCCAATAAAAAAGCCCAACACTTGTCCTGGGGAAGGGAGCAAGTGCCGGGCTCACTGTGATCCCGGGGATGTCCCCCGGGATTAGAACTCAGCCAATCAGGTCGTCGGCCTCGCGCTGATCTTCAACACAATCCCTGCGCACGCGCTCGAACTCGCGTTGGTGCTTCAACGCTTCTGCCAATTCCTGCTTGGTAATTGCCCCATCGCCGTCGGCATCAATGGCATTAAACTTGGCTGTGGCCTTTTCGCTCTTCGCCGCCAGGAACTCATCGGGGTCGATAAAGCCATCGTCATTGGTGTCAATCCGGTCAAACTCTGTGTTGCGATCAGGGCGTTCAGGAGCCGCTTCACCGGTTGCATCGGCAACGCACGCTCTGATCGCTTCACTGTCCACTTCCAAATCCTTGTCACGATCATGGCCTACTGCCAGGAATTCCTCGAGGGAAATCAGGTTGTCGTCGTTTGTATCAATTCGGTCAAAATGCTTCTCTGCTTTTTTGGTCGTTTTAACCAGCCATTCATCCAGCGTGATCGTGTCACTGTCATCAAGGTCTAGCGCATTGAAGATTCGTTTCACTTTGTGGCGCAGCTTTATAGCGTGATCACGTTGGGGCTTCTTAGATCTTTCAGCACCTTCACTACGTTTAGCGCTCACACCACTTTCAACACCGACAAGACCGCCAGCACCTGGATTGGCGTAAGCCATCTGGAAGTTACCCACCAGTGCCAGTGCCATCGCTGTCATTACCAACTTTCGCATTTTCATATTCAAGCTCCTGTTTCTGAGTTTTCCACTACTTGGTTGCAGCGGTTAAACAGATAACGGACCAGGCCACTGTTGGTTGACGCAACTCATCCAAAAAAATGCACCGTCTGTCTTTAACCAATCACCTTGGCCCGCCAGAGGATCTTGGTGCGCTCTTTTGCTGTTGCGATCGCTGTGGCTGGCGTTGCTGTTGGCCTTGATGCCCGCGCCTTTTTAACTGGTCAACAGAACCCTGGCCACCTGCCCTGTTTTGCTGCTGATAACGTTTACGCAGGCGCTTCTGTTCATCCGTGCTGCGCTTTTTGAATTCACGCTGTTTCGCACGAAGCCGTCGCTGATCTTCCGGGCTTAGCTGCTTGAACTGGTCAAACTGGTTCATCAGATCACGCTTTCGGCCTTCAGGTAGCGCCTGCCAGGCATCGAATCGCTGTTGAGCCTGGGCGCGGCTCGCTGATTCCATCGTCGCCCAACGATTGGCGCCGGTCGCAATTCTTGCCTGTTCTTCAGCGCTGAAAGATTTCCATCGCCCTTCATAGGGGCCCAGTACAGATCGTTGTGCATCGTTAAGTTCATTCCAGTCCTGGGCGTAAACTATGGGGCTGGCCAGCAGCAGTAGCAGTGTCATCATTCTAATCACGATAGAAGCCCTCCTGCTGGTCCCTTGATATCCATTGGTCACGTTCAACTGTTTCCGGGGCGGTATCAG
>DTZW01000449.1:4198-10120 GCA_012961165.1 Gammaproteobacteria bacterium
CATCGAAAATTATCCGATCTTCTGCAGTGACGCTTTGAACAAGACTCATCAACATGATCCACCTAAGTGCTCGAATCCACATGGTTTAAGTCATCCTCTTCAAGGACAAGCCAGGCAACAAAGTCCAGGTCATCCATTAACTCAATCTCTTCGGCGGCAGCCTGTTGTAACGGGTCTTCATAGATAGCAGGCAGTGGTGGTAGCTGTTGGTCGAAATAGACAACGCCCACCGCAAGGCTAGCGGCCATCGCTCCCGCGCCCATCCAGCCGCTGTAGGCCGGAAACCCGGAACGCTTACCAGCATGCTCAAGCGCTCGATTACGCGCCTGGTGCAGTTTTGCCAGGGTCGCTGCATCAAGCCTGTCGACATTTTCGTCAAGCAGGTGTTTTGCCTTGTTGTTAAACTCTTCTTCAGTCATCGGAATTGTCCTGGTTGTGTCTATCGCCATGCGCTTTGTCCTGGTGAATATTCTTCATCAGTCTTTCAGTTGCACGGGAAAGGTGCGTCTTGATCGAGCCTTCACTGCATTTCAGCATCTTTGCGGTGTCAGCCACACTGAAACCCTGCCAGGTCCGTAACAGAAAGACCTGTTGCTGGCGGCCAGGCAGTTCATCCACCGCTGCAAGGAACCTGTCCATTGTGATCTGTTCACTCAACATCTCGAAAGGCCCGGCACTGGTTGGGGCTGAATCGATCTGTTCTACCACTTCATCACTCCCAAGCCAGCTGAATATCCGTCCGGTCAGGGTCGCCTTTCGGTGGTAATCCGTGATTCTGGAGCTGAGTATGGCGAAGAACAAGGGGCGCCATTCATCCTGCGGTTTATGGCTGTACTTCTGGACCCACTTGATCATCGCGTCCTGGACAATATCCAGGGCATCATCACGGTTACGCGTCGAAATATCGGCCATGCGGAAGGCTGGTCGTTCTACTTCCGCAAGAAACCGGTCCAGCGATTGTTGTTCAACTTCCACACGCGCTCGATCAAGGGTTTGATCGTGCAGAGTATACAAAACCATTGTTCGCGCAGTCACAAACTCATCCATCACACCCATAAAACCAGATATTCCTTACGTTTTAACGAATGAACGGTCATTTGGTTGACCAGGCCCCGGAAAATATTATCCATTTCACCACCAACAGGGCTTATCACCGGACGAAATCAAAAATTCGACCTCTTTTATAAAAGCTGACATTATTGCGGCGTTAACAAAATCTAACCGGAGGCAATATGAGCGTACAACAGGAAGAGACACCATTTTGGCTGAAAGATAACTTTGCACCCGTTTTTGAGGAGCGAACCGAAACAGACCTTAAAGTCACCGGTGAGATTCCAAAGGCATTAAACGGCCGGTTGCTGCGTAATGGCGCAAACCCCCAGTCCGGTTATTCCGCGCATTGGTTTCTTGGCAACGGCATGCTGCACGGCGTGGAGATTCAGGACGGCAAAGCTAACTGGTATCGCAACCGCTACGTTAAAACACCCCTGTACCTGGACCCTGAAGCCGACGTGATGTCCTCGATGGGTGATCTGAGCATGTCTTCTGCCAACACGCATGTCATCCACCACGCGGGCAAAATCATGGCACTGGAGGAAGGCCACTGGCCCTTCGTTGTGTCCGATGAACTAGAAACAATTGGCCCCAATAACTATGGCGGAAACCTGACCTGCGCAATGACGGCACACCCCAAGACCTGCGCTGAAACGGGTGAACTCCTGGCGTTCGCCTATGGCATGACCGAACCGTACCTGACATACCTGCGCATATCGGCAGCAGGCGAACTGCTGGCCCAGGAGCCCATCACGGTCAAAGGCTCTACCATGGTTCATGACTTTAATGTCACGCGGAATCACGTGGTGTTCATGGACTTGCCTGCGGTATGGAATCTGGAAGGTATTGCAGAAACCGGTCTGCCGATCGTTTGGGATGAAGACTATGGCGCACGACTGGGCGTGATGCCCCGCGATGGCACCGACGCAGATGTCACCTGGTATGAGATCAACCCCTGTTATGTGTTCCATCCATTGAACGCGTACGAGCAAGGCAACAAGATCGTGGTCGACGTATGCCGCATGGAAGACACCATGAAGCCAGGCTCAAGTTCACCACCCATGCTGTATCGATGGGTGATTGACCAGGACAAGGGCACCGTCACTGAAACCCAACTTGATGATCGCGTCGTCGATTTCAGCCGGGTTTGCGATACGGTGGTTGGCCTGAAAAACCGCTACGGTTACACGGCTGCGTTTTCATCTGAGGGTCCTTTCGCTGAAGGCTTTGTAAAGTACGACCTTGAGAAAGGCAATTCACAGTTTCACGACTTGAACGGCGGCCAGGGCAGCGAACCCGTGTTCGTTAAAGACCCCGCCGGATCATCAGAAGACGACGGTTGGGTCCTTAGCTATGTTCACCAGCCTGCAACCAACACCAGTGAAATCGTCATCGTTGATTCGCGCTCGTTCGACAAAGAGCCCATCGCAAGGATTCATATTCCTGCTCGTGTGCCGGCGGGTTTCCACGGCAACTGGGTTCCGGACGGATATTAATCATGTCTGACAATGCCGAACAGGCGGAATTCTGGAATGGTCGAATGGGCACAGCATGGGTCAATGTGGAAGATTACATTGACCGCATGATGGCGCCACTAACGGCGGTCGCTTTAGACGCTGTTAATGCCAAACCCGGCGATCGTATTATTGATATCGGCTGCGGCTGCGGCACGACATCGCTTTCATTAGGCGCCAGCGGCGCTGAAGTGTGGGGTGTCGACATTTCAACGGCGATGATCGATCGCGCCAAAGAAAAAGACAACGCCGCCGGTAATGTGGCCTTCGCTGTCGCCGATGCGGCGAGCAAGGCCTACACCGCCGATCATTCGCTGGCGTTTTCCCGGTTCGGGGTGATGTTCTTTGCTGACCCGGTCAAGGCGTTTGCCAACATCCGCAGTGCGCTGGTGCCGGGCGGAAGGTTGGTTTTTCTTTGCTGGCAACTGCCCGCCGCCAACCCCTGGTTGTCTATTGCCGGCGCTGCTTTGCAGCCTTTCCAACCTGACGATGCGCCGCCCCCAGACCCAGAAGCGCCAGGACCTTTTAGGTTCGGGGTGCCGGAATATACCCAGGACATCCTGGCTAGTGCTGGCTTCACCAACATCAAACTGCAAGCCGTGGTGAAAGACTTGCACCTGGGTGACACCGTAGATGAAGTGATGAGGTTTCAAAGCAACATTGGTCCGCTATCAGGATTGCTTGAAACCCTTGATGAATCGCGTCACGAAGCAGCGATCGCCGCCGTGCGCGATGCCTTCGCCGCAGAGGCAGACAGCCATGGCATCAACCTTGAAGCATCCACCTGGCTGGTGACCGCCAGTAACGGTTAGTCCTCAATGGCGCCATAAATAATGTTCTTGATCTGGCCACGGAAGTTAAACGTGGCCGAAGGCATTAGCTGGGTCATGAAAATGACAAACATATCTTCAACAGGATCTACCCAGAAGATGGTGGACGCAGCACCCCCCCAGTAGTAATCACCGGCACCGATCGTGCCCGCCGCCACGTCGTCAAGCGTTGACGCAAACCCAAGGCCAAAGCCGACACCGTCATAGGCGGTTTCAGAAAAAGATCCCATTGCGATGGAACCAAGGTCTGTGCCGTTCGGCAAATGATTACGATGCATGAGCTTTAAGGTGCGGCCACCAATAATCCGCTGACCCTCAAATTGCCCGCCGCCACGAAGCATTTCGCAGAAGCGCCCATAGTCAGCTGTGGTGCTAGCCAGGCCGCCGCCCCCGGAAGGGAACCGATTTGGATTTGCGTACAGGCTGTTCATCGGGTCATCAAGCAGCTTGAGTGTTTTGTCTGCCCGGCGCCCGTAGTTGGCGGCAAGCCGGTCCAGTTTCTCCTCTGGCACGACAAAGGACGTGTCAGTCATACCAAGCGGATCAAATATCCGCTCCTGCAGAAACTGCGCGAAGGGTACGCCTGAAATGAATTCCACCAGGCAACCGCAAACATCTGTTGCCAGCGAGTAACACCACTGGGTACCTGGGTCGTAACGGAGTGGGACCGTTGACAGTTTTTGTGCGAATGATTCAATCGTTTCACCTGCGTCGCGGTTAACCCCCAGCTTGTCGTAGACCTTATCAACGGGATGCTCCGCCGGAAACAGGCCGCTGCCATAGGTGAGCCCCGAGGTGTGCGAAAGCACGTGCCGCATCGTCATTGGCGATGCAGGCTCACGGGTTTCCATGTCATCCCCATCACCCGAAACCCAGACTTGCTGACCCTTCCACGATGGAATAAACCGCGATACCGGATCATTCAGCTGGAACCGACCTTCTTCGAACAACATCATCAGGGCAACCGATGTGATCGGCTTGGTCATAGAATAGATCCGGAAGATCGTGTCTTCCTGCACGGGCTTGTCGCGCTCTATGTCCATCTGTCCAAAGGACCTGAAATACGCCGGGACACCACCGCGAGACACCATCACCTGACAACCCGCGATTTTTCCCGGTGTGATGTAGTTTTCCATCAGATGACGACTAATGGTTTCTAGCCTGTTCGGGTCCAGCCCGGCTTTTTCTGCATTAACTTCCATCGATTTAACCTAATGTGTAAAGTGCTGAGTAGTGTAAGGCAAGACTGCTGATGAATTCAGCCAAAATTCAGCGCTTGAATACTATTTATCGGTACCATTGGGCGATGGCCTAAACAATTCAGGCTTTTCCCTTAAGAAGAACGGCGCGCAAACCTTTTGGCCAGATAAATCGCTACCCGTATCGACAGCGGCACTTTAAACTGAGGTTTTTCGCACCCATAAATTCCACCGTCTCACCACTCTGAAAGCCACTATGGTCACAACAAAACGTCCTGGACGCTGGATAAAAACTTTAGGGTTGTTCACCGCCAGCATTCTTCTACTCACGTCACTGACGTTTACTACTCGTGCCTACATTATCGAAAATATCGTTTCGATATTGCTGGATCGTGAAATCATTATTGACGATATCGTCGACATAGAAACCGGCGCATTATTCAGCGCCACCCTGAGTGGTATTTATATGGATCACTCTGATGCTCGTTTTCAAGCTGAGGCCATGTTTATCGAGATGAACATCATTCAATGGCTTTTCAGCGACGAAATTAACCTGACCCAACTGCTGATCAGCAACGCCGAGCTTCACATCAAGGAAATCGAGGAACAAGGCCAAGAGGAAGAGGAAGACGCAGAAACCAGAAGCGACCTGGTACCAAAAGAATTTGCGTTTCTAAACATGAAGATCAGCTATTCAGATGAGGATCAAGACTGGCTCGCTCAGGTGGCCTCTTGCACAGGGAAAGGGCATTCAAATAGTAATATTGCGGGCTTGGCCTGTAGCGGCGAACTCAACGGCACCCCGTTCAACATTAAGGGAAATTACGGCCTGCCGGATACCGAGCAGACCACGGAGCCGCTTAATATTTCTGTCGATTGGGGCGATTTTTCACTGACGGCTAAAGGCAAGCTGGATTCGCTGCTTGATTTAGCTGGCGCTCGCCTGGACATAACACTTAGCTCTGCACATTCCGGCCCCTTACTTCGCCTGTTAGGGATTCATGAACTTCGGGAAGGCGCCATCAACATCAACGCCCGGATCGAGAACCAAACGGCGGGCGAGTCCTATGAATTTCATATTGACGGTTCTATCGCAGGCCTTAACGTTCGCGTCGACGGTAATACCCAGGACATCCAAACACTAGACCCCATTGAAGCCAGCTTCATGGTGTCGGGACCCTCACTTTATGAAGCCGGCGCACTGTTCAACGAACTTCGACTGACCGCAGCACCTTTTTTAGCCTCTGGGGAGTTTTCGTTCAGCGGTTCCAGCCTCGATATCCCAGCGCTGAACGTACAGCTTGAACAAGGCACGATAGAAATATC
>DTZW01000450.1 GCA_012961165.1 Gammaproteobacteria bacterium
CGTTAGGTGCTCCAGCAAGTCCTGCTGTGTGTAAGTTACGGCTTGACCTTTGATAACGGCCAACTGCGATGCCCACTTAATGAAATCCTCACTCACATCAACGCCAGCGGAAAGAAACCCCTTTGTTGTCATGCCATCGGCAAAAAAACCTGAACAGCATCCTAGATCGACGAAAGAAGGCTGCTCGACAGCGGCATCGAGCTTTTGACTAACGGCGCCACAGCGGGACACCGCATCCAGAATAATATTCAATCTGGCCATGCAGTCCTTACGAACGAGGCCCCATCCATTCATCTCAATGTCAAAAAATGGCTGGTAGGTATGGAGATCACCCGGGAATGGTTCGGATTCTCTGACGACTTCCAGCAGTCGATCAACTTCAAGAGTCATATGTTCCTCATAGCAACGGTTACAAAAGTGTGTGGGGTAAATCAGGTCATCTTTATAGACAACATGAGTTGATTCTTCGGCGCCGCAGGTACAAGCGACCTTCATGTCCACCAATTCGTGGGGTACCCCCTCAAGTCTGGTCAATTGATCCTTTGAGGGCGTTCCAACAAGGATATCGACACCTCTTTCCGCCGCTTGCTGCCAGCCATGAACGAGATCTGGCTGGAAGTACTGCGCCTCATCAAACACAACCAGGGTACCCGGCTCCTGCGCCTCTAAAAGCTTTGCCGCCTCATGAGAATCAATCACATCGTCGATCTGATGGCTTTTATTTTGGTCCCTGCATCCCATCAACCCTTGTGGTTTAACGTTAGGGCGCCGGGTTAACGCTTCGTGCTCAGAAGAAAGAATAAGCAACACCTTTCCTCCAGCATTTTCGCGGCTTTCCATTTCAGTAATAATCGCACTGGTCTTACCGGAAGCCGGTAATCCTGTATAAACCCTAAGGGACATGTTGATCATAGATGAACAGAAAGGCGTGACTTTACATGAAGTGACAAAAAAATTCTCGACGAAGGAATCAATGCTCGATCTTCAATATCAATTTAGTAAGATGATGCCTCTTATAGAGATCGGATTACCGTTTAAATGACCGAGCATAAGCCTGTGGAACCCATCTTCACCATCGGCGCACCGCGCTCGGGGACCTCTGTCATGAACTGGGCTATCGGTCAGCACCCAAACATTCAAGTCATGCCAGAGACAGCCTGGATCGTTGATTACATCACCGGCGCTTTTTCGGCATTTAGCCGAGGATCCGAGAGAGGTCGCTTTTCACATCTATCGAACATCGATTATCCGCTGAAGGAATTTCTGGCGCACGTCGCATCGAGCATCAACGCTATTGTAGGCGACGTGTATGAGAAACGTTGTCAGAGCCTTTACGGTGACTATAGGGAAAAGGGTATTACCATTAATCCTGCAAACCCAAACACACCTTTTCAGGTCAGACGATCAGCCGATGAACCAAAACGTCGATGGGTCGACAGCACGCCACTAAACACCCACTACGCCTGGGCACTCGCTCAGGTTTTCCCGCAGGCAAAGTTCATACACAACTTACGTCAGCCCGACGATGTGGCTCTTTCACTGGAAAATTTCGATGCGGTTGGCGCAAGCCCGAAGCCACTAAAAGAAGGCCTCGCTATCTGGATGCATCACACCAAGGATGCCTGGCTTGCCGAGAAAGCGTTGGGGCCTGAACGGGTCTTCAGACTTCGATTCGACCGAATTGAACATGAACCAGAGCCTCTTATGCATGAACTGTTGAACTTTCTGGACG
>DTZW01000451.1 GCA_012961165.1 Gammaproteobacteria bacterium
CCACCGGGAGTTCCCTTCAAACCCCTATTTCAGGGACAGACCTGCCTGGCTACCGACACAAAAACGGGCTTAATTCTACTTATACTCGATTTGTGTTGTTTGATTTTAATGGACATGAGTTATTCTAATAACATTATGCGTCTGACGATCATACGGACAGAAATGACCTGTACCGTTGACCATTCTCGCCAAATACCTGACAAATGCAGCACATCGGTGGATGATTGTGTTGATCGACTAGACCCTGAATCGCGGTATAAACCTTTGAGTAATGCGTGACAGAGAGAACAACAGAACCCATGCCTGCGGCCAGGCACGAGAACTTTGACCTAAGGGATCTGCCTGACTCATTTTATGCAGACCCATATCCTGTTTATCGGCTTTTGCGGGAGAAGGCGCCGGTGCTCGAGCTTCCGGGTGGAGGCTATTTCATTTCGAATTACGAACACCTGATGCACGTATACCGGGATGCCAGGCGCTTTTCATCAGACAAGTTCACTCAGTTTGGGCCAGTCTTTGGCCAAAATTCGCTGCTTTTTGAGCATCATACGACCAGTCTGGTTTTTAACGATCCGCCCCTGCATACAAATGTCAGGAAGGCCATCGGCAATGCATTGTCGAACAGGATGGTTGTCAAGATGCAGTTGGGCGTTGAATCTCTCATTGATGAATTGCTTGACGATATTGCAGAAAGGAGACAATTCGATCTCATTGCAGATTTTGCTTCGGCCATACCGATTGAAATCATCGGCAATATGCTCGCTGTGCCCAGGGCAGAGCGGGGCCCGCTCCGAAGATGGTCGCTGGCGATTCTGGGCAGCCTGGAAGTCGGTCTTGATCAGCCCCGGCTTGATGAAGGCAATCGATGTGTATCGGAATTCCTCGATTACCTCCGTGAATTCGTACCTCGCCGGCGCGGCGCTATGACTGGGGCAGACGATGACATACTGGTCAGGCTGCTTCGCTGGGAATCTGATGGCTATCGACTGACCGAGTCTGAGTTGTATCACCAGTGTATCTTTCTGCTCAACGCCGGACACGAGACGACGACAAACCTGATCGGCAATGGCGTTGAACTGCTGATGCGTTTCCCTGATGTTCTGGGACAACTCAAACAACAGCCCGGGCTAATCGATTCTGCGATTGAAGAGGTCCTCAGGTATGAGAGTTCCAACCAGTTGGGAAATAGAACAACGACGGAAGATGTTGAAATTGACGGTGTCCAGATAGCAGCAGATACTGTGCTGACGCTTTGTATCGGTGCGGCGAACCGGGACCCGGCGGTGTTTGATAATCCGGATGTTTTCAACATCGAACGAAACCCGAATCCTCATCTGGCATTCGGCAGCGGTATTCATACCTGTGCAGGGCCGAATGTTGCCCGGCTTGAAGGTCGCACCGCCATTGGTAAGCTGATAGCGCGTTTCCCGAGCCTGGAGTTAACCAGTTCAGGTCAGCGAGCTCATCGAGCCAGGTTCCGGGGGTTTGAGTCACTGCCGATGTCGACGGGGGAGTGAAACTCCCTCAAATTCAATTGATTTATGGAAGGTAAACAGCAATGACAGTTAAAGGAATCCACCATGTTGCCTATCGATGCAGGGACACCAGAGAGACAGTAGATTTTTACCGTGACCTGCTGGGCATGGAATTCAAGCTCGCGATGGCTGAGAACAGGGTCCCCTCTACCGGTGAGCCTGATCCCTACATGCATGTATTCATGGACGCAGGTATGGGCAATGTGCTGGCCTTCTTTGAGTTACCGAATTCACCAGAGATGGGCAGGGATGAGAACACGCCGGAATGGGTACAGCACATTGCCTTTGAGGTCGGCAGTTTTGATGAGTTGATGGGTTACAAGAACAGGCTGGAGGCAGCAGGGCTCGATGTGCTTGGCCCAATAAACCATGGGATCTTTGATTCAATTTATTTTTTCGACCCCAATGGCCACAGACTGGAGCTGGCCGCAAACAAGGGCACTGATGAGCAGCTCAAGCAACTGAAAAATGTCGCCGATGACATGGTCGATGAGTGGTCTGTGACAAAGAGGGCGCCAGCACATGCTGCATGGGTGCACGAACTTGAGTAAAAAATTATAATACAAAACCTTCACGATTATTAATATTTGTGTATCGTGTCCGCCATTCCAAGAATAAGAATGGAGTGCAGGTTTGTGAGGTTAGTAGCGAAGGCCTGGATTTCGCCGAGATCGTTGAATACGGTCGTGAAACGGGTGGCGTCGCACTGCTTGCGATGACATTTCACGATAGGCCGGCAGCTTTGCGTGCCATGTGTAAACACTTGACCGCGAAGAAAGATGATTTCTATGCGATTTCAGGCAGGGCAGGTGCATCGGAGGATAGGCACTATAAACCACATTTCCCGAGTAACAGTATGTATGGTAATGGCTGAAATTCATTCAAATTTGGGCCACAGTGGCGTGGTGATCCTCTGGATGGTCAATGTGTCTGTAACGGCCTGAATCTGATGGCTTACAGGCGGCCTGGTCAATCTGTTAGGCGACATATAGGTTGGGCAGGGGTGATGTTGGCCTGTATATCAAGGCGCATTTTATAATTGAACGGCAGTCGCAAAATTAGACGGTGGTGGTTGCGCTTCGATGTGATCCAGGATCTTCTGAATAATGTCTGGGTCAGTGATGTCAGCGATGATACGCATAGTTCCGCCACACAAAGGGCAGAGGCAGGCCAACCCATCAGTTAGTTGAGTTTACCTTTTTATTGCTGAGCACGATGCCACCAATCACCATTAACAGCGCAATAACAAACTCGATGGTTATTTGATCGTTGAATATGATCCAACCGAAGAAAACACCGAATACGGGAGACAGAAGACTAAAGGATGCCATGTCGGAAGTGGGGTAAACAGAAATGGCCCAGAACCAGAAGATAAAGCCAATAGAAACGACAAAAATGACCTGGAAACTGAATATAGCGAGAATTCCAGGAGTAAGATTTCTAATAGGATCTTCCAGCATCGGCGCAAGCGACGTGAGGATAATTCCTGATACTGCTAATTGATAAAGCAACTGCATTTCTGGTGTGCTCAGGGAGATTTTCGTCGTTCGCGGCATCAGCGCAATCATGGCCCAGGAAACAGCTGCTACCAGACACATTACGTCTCCTTTCAGAGTTTCCAGTGATGCCACCTTAGCATCGCTGAACAGACATAGCGCGACACCGGAAATAGCAATTAGCAGGCCCATGATCCTGTTACGATTGAGTTGTTCGCCTGCAATGAGAAAGTGTGCACCTAGTGCGACCCAGAACGGCTGGGTGTAGAAGAACAGGGAAACGCGTGAAACGGTTGTATAGTCCAGGGCGGTGAACAGCAGGAAGAATTCTGCTGTAAATAAAACCCCAATGGCGAGTCCGGGTAATAGACTACCATCGCTCAGAGATAATTTTTTCTTAAAGATCAGGGCGAAAGAAAGCACGATAAAAAATGCACAGACAGAGCGCAGGCCTGCTTGGAAAATCGGTGAAAAACCGGCATTAACCAGTTTTACCAGAGCTTGATTGAGACCGAGCATGGCGCTGAATACGGTCAACATGATAATCCCGGCGTTGTCTATCCTGATCTTACGTAACATCATTGATCCTGCTGAATGGTTATAGGTATAAGGCTAACCCGAACAATGCGGTTTAAACTTACTATCCTCAACAATGATGTCGTCAATCGGTGAGAAAAGGAGATGATTCTTTGAATGTGATTTTTGACCTTGATGATACCATTCACGATAAAACAGCATCGTTGATCCGATGTTCTTACAGATTGATTGAAGAGTTCAACCTTAACGATAGATGCGAGCCTTCTGAGTTTAGCGACAAGTTTGTTTTCGAAAATTCCATTATTCAATCCAAAGAGAAGGTTTTTGCAAACTTAGGTCTATACTTTTCCTTGGATCGGAAAATTTCCTTGGAAATGCTCGAATACTTTGATGAGAATTTTCATCTCGACGCGCAATCATTTCCCGGCGTTCTTGAGACCTTGAACTTTTTGAGCGAGTCAGGAGCAAGATTGGGATGTGTCACGAATGGGAGGAATTTTTTTCAACCCAATAAGATATCCGCTTGCAGATATTGAGCCGGCTCATGCGATAGGTATGATTACTATCTTGAAATCTCGTGATGTTTCAACATCTGAATCAGTCGACTATCAATGCAGTCAATTCTCATAATTTTCATCCATATGGGATTCCATCAAAAGTAGATGATATCGTTCCCCAAATTTGACTTACCCTGTAAAAATCAATCATAAAACATGCACGTTCAAACAAGCCAAATCACTCCTGCCCGACCTTTAAATCTCCTGCGTGATCAACCCAACAGTCTGTAAGCCACCAGATCAGTGGCTATTCAGACATTGACCATCCTCTACCGAAAAACTACCCCACGGACTTCTTTTCGCGAAAAATCCCAATCAAGATACAAGCCAACGGATGCTGCTTTGATATTCAGAATATTGACTAAATATCCCTGTTAAAATTCCTCTTCTCGAATGGTTGTTAATCCTGGAGACTGTCGCTGGTCTGGCTATGGCGCTCACGGACTTGGTAGCAACATTTCAATACTCACGCCTTATCCCGGTACTGAAAAATTTAGACAGCAGTTTAAGGAAATAGCGGGTGGCCGGGCTGAATGACAAATACTCGTTCAGGCCTTACTCCGGCACTTTACCCCGGTTCGTTCCTCCGACCCCGCTATTCAGATTCGCTTTACTCAAAACACCGAAGGGAATAGCCTTGACACAGAAGGTGAATATGACGATGACTAAAAGAAAGAAGCTTGGCACAAGCCTGGGGTTTGTAGCGCTCACTGTGGCGATGCTGACAGTAATACTTTGGTTTCGCCAGATCAACATGGTCGCAATACCCGGGGACCGAACGCTATTTGTAATAGCATTTGTAATAGCTGCTGGTTTGGGGCTTATGACGTTCGTCGTTGGAACCCGTTGGTTTGGTGGTATAGCTGCGGCCTTCGCCATTTTGGTAGGTTCGTTTTTTCCGTTTTCCGTTGCCATCAGCCCTCAACAGGTTGCCGACAACCCCATTCATGTCGGTGACACAATTCCGAGTTTCTTTGCCCTGGATGACGCTGGTAATCGCTTTAGCTCAACGGATCTTGCGGGTGGACCTGTACTGATTAAATTCTTCCGCGGTCATTGGTGACCTTATTGTGTCGCCGAGTTGCGGCGATGGGCCGAACTTCAGGGAGAGTTCGAGAAGAGAGACGTGCAGGTGCTCACAATCAGTACAGACAAACCGGAAGTCATTCGCAAGAAACGGCGAATGCACGGCCTTCAGGCACGGATGCTATCAGATAGGGATCTCGCGGTGACCGACGCATTTGGGCTGCGCAATCAGCTTATTCACTCAGGTCCGCTTGAAGATGATCTTGAAGCACTACCGGTACCGACCACCTTACTGGTCAGCAGTAGTGGTGAAGTATTGTGGATGGATCTCGCAGATAACTATCAGCGAAGATCAGGACCAGAGGTAGTGCTGGTGGCACTTGAGACACATCTGAACGCTCTGTAGCGAGTTCGTAGGAGCTTAAAAGAATGACAACGACCCGGATAACTTGGGCAGTACTGACTGTAATCTATCTAAGCTTTTTCAGCTGGTACACCTCCTTCGGTGGCCCTCTGACGGAAGAAGAAGTTGAGCATTATATGTCGGGCTTCGAAAGTCGTACTCCCGCACCACCACCGGAACGCCTTACACAAATACGAAGATTCCTTGAAGAAGATACGGGCGACGACTTTGTGATGGTGAATGTGATCCATATGTATGACAAACCATTGCAGATAGAAGGTGTGGATCCAGGTGAATCCAGTGCTGATGTGCTGGCAAAGTACATGGCCTACATGACACCAGAACTGTTTAGGCGAGCGTGTCATCCCGTGCTTTACGGTTCAGCAGCTAGTGCGGCCCTGGATATTATGAATGCTGATGGTATGGAAACATGGACGGCTGGTGCCGGTATGCGTTATCGCAGTCGTCGTGACATGATGGAAATTTCCGGTAACCCTGAGTTCGCCGGGTCTCATGAATTTAAGGTCGCGGCGATGCAAAAAACCATTGCCTTCCCCATCGATCCCTGGATCCAGGCCGGTGACCCCAGGCTGTTACTTGCGTTGATACTTAGTTTAGTTGGCGCCCTGGTGAGTTGGCGGGTGGCTTCGGTAAAGGGCTGATTCAAGCGCGTTTAATGAGCTTTATCAGTACCTGCAAATTGGCAGTAGAGACTTTCGGCATATTTTAGCGGATTCTGGTTATCTGGAGGCGCTCTGTTGAGGATAGTCTTTTTAAAGGGGTTATTTGGCGGCTCAGTTGAGTATCGAAAAAGTAACACTGCATGGCACCCACTTGTTAGAGAGTGATGGGGGAAGTCTGCCAGCAGGGGGCGCCGTTGGTATAAGTGACATATTTCCAAATACAGTAAAAATCAACAATGCGAACAAAAGCTAACGGATGCTGCTTCGATATTCAGAATATTGACTGAATATCCCTGTTAAAATTCCTATCCTCGAATGGTTGTTGATCCTGGAGACAGTCGCTGGTCTGGCTATGCCGCTCACGGACTTGGTAGCAACATTTCAATACTCCCGCCTTATCCCTTATCCCTTTCGCCAGAAGAGACACAGTCCGCGAGGCTAACAAGTTACGGGGGCTTTATTGGTGAGCGGCTCGGCGCAGATGTCATTGCAAAAGTTCGTCATTGCGCGAATAAGGGGCTGATACCGGGTACTGAAAAATTTAGACAGCAGTTTAAGGAAATAGCGGGTTGCCGGGCTGGATGACAAATACTCGTTCAGGCCTTACTCCGGCACTTTACCCCGGTTCGTTCCTCCGACCCCGCTATTTATATCAGAGCTTCTCGATCTCACCGGGTTGCCACGACTTATCAAACCAATGCTCCAGTGGTCCATAAAGCCGAAGGCACAGGAACCAGCCTTTGCCCGGCAAGGTCTGGATCCAGTTTGCTTCCTTCCCTGGTGGTGCCTTTGGGCCAAACCAGAGCGTAGTGGAGCCATCCTTGTTCACCAACATATCTCGGTTGCGCTCATTATTTTTGGAGGGGTACGGTTGATCGGTTTGAAGCATCGAGCGTGTTTGAGGGTCATAAACAACCAGCGACCAGAAGTCTTTCGCGGGGACATTAGCCGGCATGGTGAGTTTGTAGCTGTCCGCACCATTCAAATAAGCACCTCCTGAATCGAGAGCAGCCAGCGCATACTGCGAACCGGCTCCGATCATCTCCAATACCATTGCGGGTGTATTCACTGTCGCGATGTAAAAAAATAGGCTGCGGGCATCCTTATTGCGACCACCCTTTCCATCGTTCTTCAGCCACTGGTAGTTTCCACCATCAAAGGCAGTGAACCAGGCACTATCAGGACCATAGACACCTATTGTGTCTGAACGCGACCGAAAGGCGAGTGCGCGGGATGTTGCATTGGCGATAGCAGCAGCATCCTTAAGAATAGCCTGCATCCGCTCATCGGGTTCAAACGGGGTGCCTTTCTCAATACCGATGCTTGCCAGGTTGCCACGCAGCTCGTCGTCTAGGAATTCGAGCGGTTCGCGGTGTATGACCTGGGCAACCTCTTCGAAGAAGCTTTGGTCGTTCGCGTGGATCGTATTCATGTAAACCCCCGTGCTGTTGATCACCTCAAGCGCGGGGGGCTTATCTTTTTTCGCCAGTGGATAAATCTTGAGGCCTTCCGACCACATCTTGACAGCCACATCGGTTTTGCCGTCAACCAGGAAGCCGCGTAGCGGCAGCCAGTTTACGTAAGTTGGGCTTTCCACTGCAAAGTAACCCTCCGGAATATCGCCCTCATAGCCAGGTGGCAAAATTAGGTACTTGCCGCCTTTTCCACGATCTGGACCGGGCGCACCCATATCGATGACGAACCGGAAGTAAGCGTCATTGAGAGTACCGGGGCCTGCGCCAGGCGGGATTTCAATCACGGTTGGCCCATCACGTCCGAGGTGCAAAAAACCGATTGCATAGATAGTGTCGGTGTTTCCGGTAAGGAATAGCGAATTGGAATCCATGAGGTTGTCGTAGAGCATAATCTTATTGGCCGCATCAACGCCCACTGACAGCATTCCGCGGCGCAGACCTTCAATAGAGGCCAGTGGTATCATTTCGAGGAATACCTCTGTGGCGCGAATCAGATCGAGGTTGTCGTAGACCTTTTGTACCGTGTCCTCATCCGGCAAGCCGTCAAAGAAACTCAACGTTCCAATGGACGTCTCAACCTTATCGGGGGTCATAACCTCTTCTGGGATAGGCGTATTGTAATTGGGTAGGTTCAGTTCCTTAGCTGCTATTGGGTAGGAGCAGAACAGTGCTGCCACCGCCGTCAACGCTAAGATTCGCTGTGAAACATCATGCAGTTTACGCATATCAGTGTCTCTTTTATGAATAATAGTGAGTGTCGAAAGGGCAAATTAAATACATTTATCGAATGGGGGTCAATAGAAGGTTTGGCGGGTATCGGTGTTGCCCTATGCTATTGTTTCTTAGGCGCAGGATTAGCTGAACCGGGTGGCTGCCCACCAACTTGTAGTTGCGAAGAGACCAGCAATAATATGCCCTTTTATCGTCGTAAACGATTCGTTGCGCTCTGCATAGCTGCACTGCTGTTTGCGTGGCTGCAATTTCAGGTGCCCAGTAACGAGGGTCCCTGGAATCAGGCACAGGTACGTACTTCGTGGGTGGAATTTGATGATCGCCGTTTAACAGTGCACAACCTGCGGGATTTTCGCTATGGCGCAGACTTGCGTACGGTAAGCGCCGACTACATAGATCAAGATTTCAACCTGGATAACCTGCAGCGCGCATGGTTTGGCTTGTCGCATTTTGGCCCAGGGGGTATGGCGCACTCTTTGTTGAGTTTTGAGTTCGATACGAGAGATGGGCTGCGCTATCTCGCGCTGTCTATTGAAGCACGGCTCAGGCCTGATCAAAAATATAAGCCGCTGGTCGGCATGTTTCGACGCTATACCAAGATATCAGTGTTCTCGACCGAGCAAGACGTGATCGGCTTGAGATCCCACATGCGCGGCGAGCGAGTATTGTTGTACCCAGTTGATTCAACGCGGGAGAAACTAGAAACATTTTTTCGGGCCATGGCTAATGATGCGAATGCACTGCATGAGGCGCCTGCGTTTTATAACACCGTGCTTGATAATTGCCTGACCAACCTTCTGAAGAACACTGCGTTAGCGGACAATTTATCCTTCGGCGATTTGCGTGTTTTATTGCCGGGCCGTTCTGACCGGCTCACTTACGCGTTCGACATCACGCCGAGCGACCTGCCGTTCGACAAGGCGCGGGAACGGGCGACGGTTGATCCTGCTCACGCTGAGATCAACGATGACAATTTTTCCGCATCCCTGCGCTGTGGGTGGGCTGCTGAGGCCTGCATATCTCTTAATGACTTGTAGCGCTGTTCCAGCGCAGCCAATACCACGCCAACGCCTATACGCTCATGGTTATCGCCGACATCGCTGCGAACGTATCAACATATAGGGGGACATCAGCCGAATCAGGGTGGGTAGACAGTTTGACCACCACCACACCGGTACCTTGATTCACGTAGATGGTTTGACCATGTATACCGATGCAAACGAGGAGCCCTTTGGCCGAGTCAGCCCATACCTGGTTACGATAATGCCCGCCAGGAATCAGCCCAGCGTAAGCCCCGGCGGCAAAAAGTTCTTTGGCTTCTTCGTTGCCGCGAGCGGTATCTTCGATCCATTTTTCAGGTACGATTTGTGTTCCGTTGTAACGCCCATTTAGAGCAAGCATTTCCCCGAAACGAGCCAAATCTCGCGCACAGGCATTCATGCCTGCGCCAAAATAAGGAAACCCACTAGAGTCAACCACCACCACAGCATCCTGCTCAGGGCCCAGGGGTTGCCAGATTTTTTCTTCTACCAGTTTTGCCGCTGATTGATTAGTCGCACGTTCAACAGCCATGGCAACGACATTCGTGAGGACTGTGCGGTAGTGAAAGTGCTCACCGTCTAACTGCTCCGTATCCTTTAAACCGCAAGCGAATTGAAACAAAGTCTTTGG
>DTZW01000452.1 GCA_012961165.1 Gammaproteobacteria bacterium
GCGAATCAACGGCGACGACCTCATGCTTTTCGACTGGGGCGAATGCAGCCTTGCCGCACCCGGGTTTGACCTGGGCTATTTCCTGATCACCAGTCTGACAACCCGGAACCGGCGCACCTGGGAGGAAACACTCCTCGATACCTACCTCCGAGTCCTGGCTGCAAATGGTATCCAGTATAGCCGGGACGAACTGTTTAACAGCTACCGACTTGCCGTCCCACCTGGATTCTATCTTGCCGCACTGGTTTTAACCCGTGGTCACCAGGACTACGGCATGACACTGGCGGAAAGATGCCTTGGAGCGATTGATGATCATCTACCATTTATCATGAAGCAATTTGCGACTTGATAACACGACGGATTCCCCTGCTGGCGGTTCAACTATTGGTTAGATCAGCGGATCACGTTAAATTATACTAATAAAGAACGCCCCTCGAAAAAGATTAATGAAACAGGAGTTTCCATGCGATTGATCAGCGTCATAACATTCGTGGCGGTACTGCCATTGCTTTCCAGTTGCCAGAACACCGGGGTAAGCACTGACAAAAAGATTGAATCGACTGCTGAACAGGGATCCCCTGAGTTTTCCCCCGCCGTACCCATGCCCGCAGCAACACTTGCACCCGATAGGGCTTTGACCAGGATAGCCTTCGGTTCCTGTTATCACCCATCTCTCGAAAGCGGCATATTCAATGAAATAGCCGGGCAGCACCCCGATGCTTTTGTATTCCTTGGCGACAATGTTTACGCCGAAGATGAGTCCGACGACCCCACGTTGATGAGCCTGCGGCAGGCCTATGCAAACCTTTCAGCGGTAGAGAGCTTCAAGGCATTGCGGGAATCCACGCCCCTGCTGGTTGCCTGGGATGATCATGATTACGGTAAAGATGATGCCGGTGGTGATTTCAAGTACAGGGAATTCTCGGAATCGCTTTACAAGTACGCCTGGAACATCGAGCCGTCAGATGAACGCTCCTCCAGGCCCGGTGTGTATTTAGAACAGACCGTCGGCCCCATTGGTAAACGAGTCCAGTTCATCACGCTGGATACACGCTCTTTTCGAACCCCGCTTACCCGGCACCCGAACCAGGACATCGGTCGATATGTGGAAAGCCAGGACCCAAACCAGAACGTGCTGGGGGAGTCCCAATGGAAATGGCTTGCAGAACAGCTCCGCAAGCCTGCCGACATCAGGATCATTGTCACTCCGATCCAGCTCATCGCCGATGGTCACCACTGGGAATCCTGGCGGGTTATGCCGGCGGAACGTGAACGACTCTATCGGCTACTCTCATCATCCAGGGCAAACGGGGTGGTGGTCGTCTCCGGCGACCGCCACTCTGCCGCTATCTACGCGTTAGCCGAATTTGAGCCCTACCCTCTCTACGAGTTAACGACATCCTCCTTAAACGTTCCCCTGACTTCGTTCGTCAAGGACCCTGTTGATGAGCCTGGACCCCATCGCCTGATAAACCCCTACTATGAAAGCAACTATGGTTTGATCGATATAGACTGGGATGCCGGGGAACTGTCAATGAAGCTTATGGATGAAACCAGCCGGATGATCGCTGAAGAGATTATCCGCATCGACTCACTGCATCCCTGAAGCTTGTCTCCCTATCTCATAACGCATGAACCATTTCACCATGAACCATATCGCCAGCCTGAGACACCAAGTACTGAACTGACAGACAATTCTTCATGGTCAAACATTACCTGGGTCTTTTCGTCTTCCTGACAATCGGAGTGTTTATCGGCATGCTCTGGTCGAAAACCGAAGAACCCGCCGCCGCCATCGTCGCGCCGATGACCAATTCTGGCCATCAACGCACACCTGCCCAACTACAGCGGACGGCCAACCTTGAGGCCGAGATAACCCGGCTGAAGCAACGGCTAGGTCTTTTGGAGCAGGAAGTTCACCAGAGGGACCGCCCGGCCCTGGTTAGTAACCAGTCTACAAGCAACCTTCCTTCTGCTGATGGTGAGCTTTCAGCATTCATTTCACGAGATGTGTCCTTTCCGGTTGTCGATGGCCTGATCAAGGCGGGCCTGGACTCCTTTACCGCACAGCAGATCGCTCGAAAACAGAGTAAGGCTGAACTTCGCCGGCTTGAGCTACGCGATAGCGCCATCCGGGAAGGCTACATGGGGACAGATCGCTTCCGGGAAGAAATTACACAATGGCGAGAAGAACAGGTTCGCGTTCGAGATGAGATCGACGAAGCTTCGTACGACAAGTATCTGTACTACACAGGACAGCCCAATCGAGTCGCGGTTGCTTCGGTTCTCCTGGGTTCCGCGGCTGAACAAAGTGGCATCCAGCAGGGAGACATGATCCTCCGCTACGAAGATGTGCCTTTGTACAGCAGCACGGATCTGCGATCTGCAACAATCCAGGGTGAACGAGACGAACTGGTTACGCTGACGGTCCAGCGCGGCGACTCACAGGTAACTGTATCTACGCAGCGTGGACCCCTGGGTGTGCATTTAAATCCGATGTCGATCAATCCTGAACAGAATCAGTAGCCGGTTTCGTTCCGGTAAAGTTCCCGCAGCAGACGCCGCCACTCCTCGTACTGCCGATCCAGTGTGCCAGTTAACCGAATCACGCTACCTGCCAGGTTCGCTACCGTTGGTTCAGTTTCCCGGTCAAATGAATTGGTTAACTCGCGCAGCGCGTCTTCATTCATTTTCGACTCTTTATAGGTTTTATAGATCCGCTCCATTGCATACCAGGAACCCCTCGTAGCGCCTCTGGTTGCATCAACCTTTGTGAGCTTCCTGTTACCTTCGATCAATTCATAACTGTAATAACGCCACCACGCATAGGTCGGTCCGATCTGTTTATGCAGGCTCTCATAGTGCTGATCAACGCTATCGGCAAACAGATATTCACTTTCGCGAATTCGTTGAACCTTTTGATACAGGGGATCATCCTCAGACGGCAAACCATTCAGTGTGACTACTCCCATGTCTTCGGATAGATAACGCCCAAAGGTTTCCGGAGACAACTCCCTCGCATATTTCAGCATCGCAACATTAAGTAGCAGGTCCCGGTCCAGTTTCGTGTAGGAACCCAGGCTGTCCGACAGGTCATTGGAGACCCTGTTGTACAAATCCTGAAATGGGTCAATCTGGTAACTGGGGTCGGTCGAGTAATCCAGATCGCTGGTAACGTCGTGATAGATTCGATCAAGCCAGACCCGACCTGTCGCGTCTACAGCGAGGACCTGGAGCTTGAGTTCAACACCATCGGAAAACAGGATCTTCCCCGTTACGTTGATCTCTGAATTGAGGTCCGTCTGGGGCATTACCCGAACTGCGCCCCAGAATCCTGCGCGATCCAGCGTCTCTTTCAACCTGAAGGGAAGGTACCTTCGCTCGACGGAACTCACCTGTATCTTGGAGCTATAAATAGAATTCTCTATTTCAGATTCAACGTCAAACACAGCGATACTGAGGTTTAATCGCGCTAGCTGTACCTCTGTGTCCTGAAAAACAACCAGGGCGACATCCACGGGGTCGGGTAAAGACGATTGTTCAGGATCTGTCCGGGGCGTTCCACAACCTCCCAGAAAACAGACGAGCGCCACGACAGCAAGGCCGTGCAATTTATTCATTGCGGCCACTCAGTGTGCAACTGGTTTGGTTCGCGATGGTGTACGTGCACTCAAACATGCCTTCACCTGGTTCAAACGGCATATAGACTCGATTAAGTGTGAATGGGTAGGAAATGCCGGAGACTTTTACGGTTGTTGCGACATTTATGCGGCTTCGGTCCGCCGCAATACTGAATTGGTGAAAAACACTCAGCCCGTCCGGTAGCGCAATCTGGAAGGCCAGTTGGTCTTCATCCCAGGTACAGCCTTCTATGCCTATGGCATTTTCTTTCCAACCCATTTCCCCGAAATCACAGACCAATGCAAAATCGTCATTTCGGCTGATCACGATATGATCATCTTCCTGGGTGATGGTGAGCACAGTCGCCTGGGCAATTTTCTCAGTCAATCTGCCGAGCCCGACGACAGACTGCACATTGAATATCCTTGGATCAACATAACGACCAGAATTCTGTGCCCGTTCTGCCGCTCGTTCGGCCTGGGCTTTTGCCTGTATATACAAGTACCTGATCTTCTCGCTTGGATGATCACTCAGCTGGTAGTCCAATTCCCAGGAACCTGAAAAATCAACGTTGTGTCTGTTCGGAGCCTGGGCAGTGACCCGGACAGGGATCAGTGCAACCAGCACAACCCAGACAAGAAGACGAACACTAACCACACTACCACTCAAGCGAATATACCGGTCTATTATGACCGCATACGAACGGATTTAAACTGCTCCTTGATCAAGTCACCGCTTTTTCTGAGATCCACTATTTTTGGCAAATAGAAATCCCCTTCCTTTTCCAGTTTGTGGATCACTTGGGCTGGAAACGGTTCAAGCTCCGGAACCCGTTGCTTGATGTAGACACGATCCTTGCCAAACTTCTGTTGTTGCCGCCAGGGACTAAATATCCTTAAAATTGTTAAGTGGCGGATTTCTTATCGGGGCTTCGCGTCAGCCGAGTGCTGAAACGAATTCTTCCCTGAGTTGGCGCTTATTGATCTTGCCAGAGGCTATACGCGGCAAAGGTTCTGAGGATATTTCCAGATACCGGGGTATCTTGAATCGGGCAACGTGTTCCACCAGGAATCCGCGAAGTTCGTCTGCATCAATGGCATCATCAGCAAAAATCGTGGCTCCTACCTCTTCACCCAGGCGATCATCCGGTACCGCATAGACAGAAGCTTCCCTGACCTGCGGATGGGCAAGTAATCCTGCCTCGACCTCCGCGCAACCAATGTTCTCGCCCCCTCGAATCACCAGATCCTTAATTCGATCAACGATGTATAGGTAACCCTCATCGTCAATGTAAGCGACATCGCCTGTTCTTAGCCATTCTCCATCAAACGCCTCTAGATTGGCTTCTTCCCTGTCCCAATAGCCCTTGATAATGGAAACGCCACGAATCTGTAGCTCCCCCCGTTCAAGCGGAAGCAGTTCTTTGCCTGACTCATCCAGCACCCTGAGATCGAGCAGAGCAGATACCCTGCCTGAGCTTTCAGGATGATTAATATAATCTTCACCGCCAATACCGGTACCGATAGCATTAGTTTCTGTCATGCCCCAGCCGGTATTCGGCAGTGCCTTTTCAAACGTTCCGGCAATCTTTTGGACCTGGTCCGGCGCCCGAGGGGCGCCACCACCACCGACAGCTAGCAAACTGCTAAGGTCTCGGTTGGCTGTCCTGGCTGCCCGCTCCAGGTCCCCGGTCATTGCGGCAGGGGCAATAAACACAGCAACTTTTTCTGCCTCGATGAGTCGCTGCGCTTCCGGGACGTCCCATTTGTACATCAATATGATTTTTCTCTGGGACCGATAAGACGCAAGCATTACCGCATGGGAACCGGTCGCATGAAAAAGTGGTACCGCCAGCAACGCCGTTATCTGATAGTCCAGTTGTGGTGCTTCTGCGCCTGTTAAGGCAAGGCCAACCTTGCCATCCAGTTCCCAGGACAGCAGCGCGCTAACAATATTTCGATGGCAGGAAACAGCGCCCTTGGGATGTCCCGTCGAACCCGACGTATAGAGAATTGTCGCCGGGTCGCCGGGATCAATGTCAACATCCGGCAATATATTTGATACTTGGCCGGTCATCAGGTCCTCAAGCGCCGAAGTATTCGCAGGTTTGTTTGTAGCTCTTACTGAGATCACATCCAGGTCAAGGTTTTCTCGAACGGGCGAAAGCCGGTCCAGGCGTTCCTGATCTGCAAAAAGCACCTTGGCGCCACTGTCCTTTAGCCCGAACTCCATCTCCTCAGAAAGCCACAATGAATTCATTGCGACTGCGATCGCTCCGATGGAAGTTGCCGCATTAAACGCAAAGACCCATTCGGGGAAATTCCGCATGGAAATAGCAACCCGATCACCTTTTTGCACACCGAACTGGTCAGTGAGGATATTTGCGATCTGGGCAACCCGGTCATTGGTTTCAGCGAACGTATAACGCTCATCTTCAAACACAAGAAACGTCTCATCACTGCTCGCAGCCTGGTAAAGGTCGCGCAGTGTCGGTGGAGCATTTTTAAACATTCTGCAGGGTCTGTCCCACACCTCACCTGGCACAATTTCATAGTCCATACCTGGTGCGGTAAGCCCCGCTATTGCGGCAAGTCGATTGTTACTCATGGTTTCTACTTCTGGATAGTTGGGTTGTTAGCTGGAAGCGATTCGCTAAATGTGGAGGTCTAGTAGATTGTAGTTCTTAACCACCTGCTCCCGCGTCTCTTCGTTAAAGTTATTCTCGGCCTCAAAACCCGCCAGAGGCTTGTAATGATAACGTTCTTCATTCGGATATCGCTGCGTCCTGGCGTCAATGGCGATCGCGATCATTCTTGAACGTTCCTTCACCCTGGCTTCGTCATAGCGCACAACCTTGCCATTCAATAGTTTCGCACTGGCACCAACCACCGACTCTTTTCGGTGAAACCCAAAGCCTACAGAGACACGCCAATCATCTGAAGTGTTCGCAAAGGAACCATGAACGACCTGACGGTTACACATCACAACATCACCTGGGTCACAGATCATCGGGACCGCGCCAGAAATCCTGTCACCGCCCACCTCAGTAAGCGACGAAATATCCAGCTTGCCCTGTTTGTGCGTACCGGGAACCACCCAGACAGCATTCGCTGCGGTACAACCGTAGAGCTGCGCCATGAAGTTAAATCCATGCGTACCCTCATCTAGATTCGGGGAATCCCAGTGCGTTGTTGCATCCTGGTGCCATGCAACCGACGCGCCCAGGCCAGGTTGTTTTACAAAAATAGCTTCATTGAATGGCGTGAAGTCAGAGCCGTTCGTGGCTTCTGCCACCTTCAGTAACTGCGGGTGACCATACAATCGTAAACACGAATCAAGGATATGCAGGGTGCCGAAAATCACCTGAACAACCTGTGAAGGAGAACCCGCGTCCGGCATTGGTGTCACCATTTTTACGGGATGACGACCCGCATTACGCTCGGTTCCACCAACAGGATCGCCGAGGGGGGACACCAGATGAAAAGGTGGTATTGAAAGATCTGCGCCTAGCGAAGGGCGACCCTGCTGGTCCAGCTTCGATTGATTTGACACTGGCGCGCGCTCAAGCGCCCGCTTTACTTCATCTTTAAGGTCGTCGAGTTCGGGCTGCTCAAGCACGCCGGTAAACACATAGAAGCCGCAGCGAGAGAAAGCATCCGTAATGTCAGGATGCAAACTACGATCATCCTGAAACCTCACAGGTCCACGATTACCCAGTGCCAACGCTTGCTTGGCCCCTTCCTCCAGGTATTCCGCCATTGATTCGGCATGTTGTTTTACGGTTAGCGACATTTTACTGAACTTGCATTCCCGATCTCTCAGCGTTGTTTGTACGTGAACTTGATGCCACTTGCAATCCTTCCGGCCTTTGGTTCATTGTCGGGCTCTATCAGGTTTTTGGAATTCATTATGAAACTCAATAATAGAGTTGCTATCGTTTCTGCCGCTGGGCGGGGGATCGGCAAAGCCATTGCCATGTCTCTCGGGTCAGAGGGCGCGACGGTTATCGTCAACTCCTATGGCGAGGACACCACCAAAGGTACGGTCGATGCGATCAATGACGCTGGCGGCAAAGCCATCGGAATGCCAGGCGACATCACTGATCCTTATCGAATTATGGAAGTCGTAAATGCGACGATAAAGGACTATGGCCAGATCGATATTCTTGTTAACAATGTCGGTGCCGGGCCAAAGACGGTTGATGATCCACCCTCGCACCCGCTTGCGCCTGTGGAAGCAGTCTGGAACGCGCTCTACAACCAGAACCTGCTTCCAACAGTCCTGATGAGCGAAGCCGTGGTTCCCCACATGCGCGAAGCAAAATACGGAAAAATCGTTCATATCTCGTCAATCGCCGGTCTGGGATCCTTTTCACCAGCGATGTTGACGGGATTTGTCCATCCCAGCTACAACGCCATGAAGGCCGCACTTATTAACTACACCCAGACCCAGGCCGATTTACTTGGCCCTGACAATATCAATGTTAATGCGGTATGCCCGGGCATTGTCTACACCGACGCCTGGAAGGGCAACGCGCAGCAGGCCGTTAAACGGATGCCGGAATTCGAAGGTATGGACCCAAGGGAATGGTTCGAGGGCATATTCAATGACAGCTACCCCACCATCTTTGAGCGGACGCCGCTTAAGCGTGAACAAACGGTCGAAGATATGGGAAATGCGGTGAAATTCCTGGTGTCGGAAGACTCCATGAACATAACCGGGCAAACTCTCGTTGTAGATGGCGGTATGGTTAAGATCTAAGAAAGATAGACGCCTCAAGGAATTGTCGCTACCCTCACCAACGACACTTCATCAAACGTCCTTCACAAACGTCCTTCACAAACGGAGCCGAGCCATGGCATACGCACCAACAGACCGCCCCTTTTATGATGCAGATAGCCACATTATGGAACTGCCGAACTTCCTGAAAGCCTATGCGGATCCGGATATCCGTGACGAGGTCCCCGAAGTCAGCTACAGCGCTTCCCTCGTGACGGATGAAGAAGTCGACATCATCATGGACCAGGGTGGCAAACACAGCGAAGAACATGTCGCTGCGCAGGTAGCGCTCGGCGATAAGCTGATCGAGAGCTCGAAAGAAATTCAGGCGCTTGGCGCGTTCAATAAATCAGATCGCACCGTTGCGATGGACATGCTTGGCTTTAAGAAACAATTGGTTTTCGCCACCCACAGTGTCGCCATGCCGTTTCATCCAAGCCAGAAGAAATCAGTCAAACTGAGGTATGGCGCAACCCGGGCCCATAACAGGCATATGACTGACTTCTGCAGCGACGATGATCGGCTCATGGGTGTAGGCATCGTTCCTCTGGATGATCCAGAGTCAGCCTATACTGAGCTCGAATGGGCGATCGAAGCCGGGTTAGAAGCCATCTGGGTGCCACACCGGGTGCCAGGTGAACGATCACCGGGCCATGTCGACCTTGAAAAGTTCTGGGCGTTGCTAGAAGAATCAGGCACACCATTTGTGCTGCACGTTGGCGGCTCTCCGCTACAGGCACTGAAAGCATGGAGCAACAATGGCCGCGCAGCCGTCAAAGACTGGATGGGTGGCGGTGAAAATGTTCGCACAAAAGATGCAGCCCTGATGCATCAACCACCAGAAACCTTTGTATCCATGCTGGTGCTGGATGGCGTATTTGATCGACACCCGAACCTTAGAGGTGCGGCTGTCGAATTAGGTGCCGGATGGGTGCCTGAAATGGTTCGCCGCCTGGATTGGGTCACTAAAATTTATGGCAGGGTGGATAAGTCAGTGCAGTTCGATCGCACGCCATCTGAACAGTTATCCCAGCAAATGGGGTTCACGCCATTTCCGCACGAGGACCTGTCCAGCCTGATTGATCAATCCAATCAGGATTTGTATCTCTTCTCTAGCGACTACCCGCATGTAGAGGGTGGTAGAAACCCAATAGGCAAGTTCGAGAAATCGCTAGAAGGCAAAGACGAAGGCACCAAGACCAGATTCTATAGCGAGAACTTTCTGCGTCTGTGGCCAGAGGCCCGGGTCGCCTGAACCTGGTTCACGGGTTCTTCTCAAAACCCGAGGTGTCCGACGGGACAAAGACAATAGTTGCCTTACCCGCCAGAACCCGTGTAAAGACTGTTGTCGTTTGAAAGCGCTGCGGCCCGCGCCTGCATGATTTCCTTCCATTCAGGATGAGTGAGAATCCAGAAGTCGTCATTAACGATGGCATCCATCACCATATCCGCCACCTCTGATGGATCTTTGCCTCGTTCGGCGAGCATTGCACCCGCATGCTTTTCGAACGCTTTTTCCTCCGCAGACGAACTATGGTCTTTCGCCGATTCAGCATCACGATTCCGCTTACTGAAGACAATCTGAGTATTAATCGGTCCAGGACAAAGTACCGATGCAGAAATATCCGAGTCGTCAGCATCCAGCTCAAGGCGAAGGGTTTCAGTCAGTGCGACCACGCCAAATTTGGCAACGCTATAAGGCGCAATCGGC
>DTZW01000453.1 GCA_012961165.1 Gammaproteobacteria bacterium
CCAAGGTAATTTTCTGTTGGCGTAGGGATAAATGCGCTGCCGTGGTTTCAACCATCAGATAGCGGTAAAGAGATCGTTTTGCGGCCCTTGGTGTCTTAAATTTGAATGATCATCAGCAATCACCATACAGGACCGTTCTTCGGGAGGTGTGGTATATACTTCCTGTCTTTCCGTGAGGAGAAGGTCACATGAGCGAGCGGGTTCTGCTCACCGGTATCACCGGCTACATCGGACAACACTGCGGCGCGGAGCTGTTGAAGGCCGGCTACGAGGTCGTCGGCACTGTCCGATCCCAACAAAAGGCCGCGGCTGCTCGCGCCGCTCTTGAACGGGTTGCCCCGGTCGACAAGCTCCACATCGTGGAGGCAGATCTCCTCTCCGACGAGGGTTGGGACGCGGCGGCGGAGGGGTGCACCTACGTGTTGCACGTCGCTTCGCCGTTCTTCCTCTCCGAACCCAAGGACGAGAACGAATTCATCAACCCGGCAGTCGAAGGCACGAAGCGGGTTGTCAGCGCGGCGATGCGCGCCGGCGTGAAGCGGCTGGTCCTCACCTCCTCTGTTGCTTCAGTGTCGGCCGGGAGAGGCACGGGGACGTACGGCCCCGATTCCTGGTCCGACACCGAGGCCGACATCGGTTCGTATTCGAAGAGCAAGACACTCGCCGAGCGAGCAGCATGGGAACTGGTCGACGGGGCCGACATGGAACTCGCCGTCATCAATCCCGCGGCCGTGCTGGGTCCGTCGTTGGGAGCGAACCCCGACGCCCAGAGCATCGTGCTGATGACCGACATGATCACCGGCAAGATGCCGATGTACCCCGACCTCACACTCGGTGTGATCGACGTGCGCGACGTGGCACGGCTGCACGTCAAGGCCATGACCGCGGAAGGCGCAGCGGGGAAACGATTCATCGCTTCGACGGCGGAGCCGGTCGAAATGGGGACGATCGCAGGTCTTCTGAAGTCGGCGGGCTACGACAAAGCCCCTTCCCGGAAAGCCCCCACGTTCCTTCTGAAGGTGATGAGCCTGTTCGACAAGGACACCAAGGCCATGTTGCCCCTGCTCGGCACACGGGCGACGCTCGATAACTCCGCCGCGCTCGAGATCCTCGACTGGGATCCGACTCCGGTCGAGGACACGATCACCGAGATGGCGGCCGCAATCTCGGCACCGTAGGCGATGCCCGGAGCGCTACGTCAGAGCCCGCTCACCGACCCTGAAGCGAGACTTCGAGGGCATGCGGGTCCTTGTCGCCTTCAGCTCAGGTGTCGGGAAGTAGGAGGTCGATCGCGGCGCGCCACGCGCGGCGAATCTGGGCTGGCGTCCGGCCATTGCTACGGCGGAACTGCAGAGCGAATTGCAGCTTTGCGGACTGGAGAAGAAGTGCTGATGCGAAGGCTAGTCTCATAGTGCCATCGTACATTTATAAATACCCACAAAAAAGCCCCGCCGGAGTGAGGCTAGTGGTCGAAAAGAATTGCATGTCATGGATTGCTATCAGGCTCGACCAAGCAAGTAGATAGTCTCAGGTAGAGTTGTTTGGTGATGTAGGAGATGGATTAAGAGCGTGTGAGCTATCTACCCTTAATTCTCAGTGGATCAAAATACACCACTATGCCGTCGAGGTCATGATGAAGTAAATCGTTCAAATTGATCAGGAAACCCAAACCTGAATTGAGCATTCACATCGCACACCATAGTTGCCGTCATTTAATCTAAGCGCCGCTATGCTCAATGTGGTAACTGGCTTCTTTACAGAACCCAATCCGAATTTTGAAAAATATTTTTTTAAATCTACTAATCACTCGTCCATATTATTAATACATGGGTCGTAGGAGTCTCAAAGGGGAGTGGGGGGTACCCGGGGGGGTGGGTGTTGGTCAGAATGGATAGGGTGGTAGTGGTTATTTCTGAGATGTTTTCTTTGCTAATCTAGTCGGGAATCGTGATTAGCCTTGGGTACCAGTGCGGGTACCAGAACTCATTTCTCTGCATTTCGGTGAATAAGTGTTTGTTTTATATAGGGATATATCTTTCTGCTGGCGGACTCCCTCTCCGCCAGCTTCGTAAGTCTTTGTTTTAAAATAATTTTAATGTACGATAATCTCTCATGTGCCACGTATTTGTCACTCAGAAATCCAGGAGAGATTATATGGCCTCAATTACCCAGCGCGGTAAGCCCCGTGGCTAGCAGAGCGGCCGAATTCAGGTCGTACTTTAAAGAGACAGGAGCAGGTAAACGCTGGGGACACCCGATGCTCCTAGTTTTTGTTCCGGTAAGTGGCGAACTGTTAGTCGCGCAGTAATTCCGTGCTAGTTCCCTGATATTCATCAGCTCCGATGACCAGATAAGCTTGTCGAGAGCGAGCTTAGCGCGGGTTACAAGTAAATGAGTCTAGGAATTCCCTGTAGCTTGCCTGCATAACAGGGAAATCTGGGAAACTGGTTAGCAGCAGACTGCGACCACCGCCAATCAACATTCCTACAACGTCCGGTACGGTTGAAAAGTGTCGTTTAGGCTCGCGGTTGGCGGGGTCCGCTGAGATGCTCAGCATCGCAATTTGTCCCCCGCAGCCTGAATCTTTCTCAAATTACCCTAAAGTCGCTGACGCCAATGTGGCGGTACGGTTGGTCAGCTACGCCGTTACTTCCAGCGAACCAACTTGCCCATGCCCGCGGTGCCGAAATAGATGTCTTCACCAACCAACTTACCGCCGGCGCCCGCAGGCCACACAGTGAGCAACTGGCCTTCGTTGACATAAGTTCCGTCGGCGTCGACGGGCACGCCCTCAACTTCCTCGACCCCCGCAGCCAATACCCCGCTACCGGGAACTTTAGTTCGCAGCACACCCTCGGTGACCACGCCATTGTCGTCTACGATCACCTTTCGTATCTCGAACTCGAACCCCTGACCATTGTTATCGAACATCGCCTGATAGAAATCTGAAACTGCCTGGCGGCCCTTGGGGCCGGTATCAGCCGGGCCGCCCCACATATGGTATTGGGGTTCGTCCACCAGCGTTGCCATAAGGCCAGCGTGCTCACCGCGGACCTCTGTGCGCATGTGCTCCTGGACCATCTCCAGCAATGCCTTGTGTTTGGGGTTGGTTTGCACTGCGATGAACTTGTTCATGCTTTGCCAGCCCCGTTCGCTGTCCACAGGTGGGTCTAGTTTGGCCATTGTCTATCCTCCAATTTTGCAGAAATATGCCACGGTATGCTGCCGCGGTCTGATTCACTGAACGCAGTGAGAACGAGTTTGTTGAATCCCATTATTTTGCATTTTATTGGGTTTCATAGCGATACTGTATGATCAAAAGCGATTTAATAAACAGGGTGAGGACATGCTACTTAAACCGTACCGAGTCATTGACCTAACTCAGTCAGAAGGCACGCTCTGTGCGCAAATCCTGGGTGACCTGGGCGCTGATGTCATACAGGTTGAACCTCCAGGTGGTGCTTCAGGCCGAAGTCAGGGTCCTTTTTTCCACGGCATCAATGATCGCGAGCACTCGCTCACCTGGTGGAGTTATTCTCGCGGTAAGCGTAGTATCGAATTGGATATTGATGCTGATCGTGAAACGTTTATGAAACTTATCGCCTCAGCTGACTTCATCATCGAGTCGGAACCGGTCGGCAGCCTGGCTCAACGTAACCTCTCCTACAACAGCCTCGCTAGCGTTAATCCCGGGCTCATTCACGTTTCAATGACACCTTTTGGTGTCGATGGCCCAAAAGCAAACTGGGTAGCCACCGACCTCACCTTGATGGCTAGTGCCGGACCACTGGCGATCACCGGCGACTCTGACCGGCCGCCCGTGCGTGTCTCTGTACCGCAAGCGTGGGCGCATGCGGCAGCTGAAGCCGCAACCGGTGCGATGGCTGCACTGTATGAGCGCAACCAGTCTGGATGTGGACAGCATGTTGTAGTTTCCGCCCAACAAGCGCTCACGGCTGCCACTCAAGGATACATTCTGTCTGCAGCGGTCAACGACGAGGTACCAAAAAGAATTGCCGGTGGCGCTATTTCTGGCGAACTTCGCGTTCAGCTTACGTTTCCGGCTAAAGACGGCCATGTATCAATTACACTCTTGTTCGGCGCAACGATCGGGCCAGCAACCGGCCGTCTGATGGCGGTCGTTTGTGAAGAAGGCTTCTGCGATGAAGCGACCCGCGATAAAGACTGGCTAAGTTATGGCCTATTATTGGCGGAAGGCGATGAACCAATTTCCGAATGGGAACGTGTTAAAGGATGCGTTGTTGCCTGGACGTCATCGAAAACAAAAGAAGAGTTGTTAACTGCTGCCATGGAGCGGCGCTTGTTGATTGCTCCCATGACAACCATTGCTGACGTTGTGAATAGCGAACAGTTCGAGAGCCGCAATTTTTTTCAAAAACCTACAGGCGAAGGTGCTGCCGCGAGCATTAACTATCCCGGCGCGTTCGCCAATTTTTCAGCAACACCGCTTGCGATACAACGCCGCCCACCTTCCTTAGGCGAGCACACGCAAGAAATACTCAATGAGTTGAAACAAGCGCCCTTAAGAGAAAACCAATCAGCACCAAACAGCAGTGGCAAACCAGCGCTAGCAGGGCTTAAGGTTCTGGACTTGATGTGGGCACTTGCCGGTCCTGGTGCCACTCGCTCTATGGCCGACTGCGGTGCTGATGTCATTCGAATCGAATCATCGACCAGACTCGATGTTACGCGCACGCTCCGTCCCTTTGTTGATGGTGACCAATCGCCCGAGCAATCTGCCATATTTCATTCGACCAACGCGGGCAAAAAGATGGTCACGGTCGACCTAACGAAACCAGAAGGGCGCGAAATAGTACTCGACCTTATTAAGTGGGCTGATGTCGTTTGCGAATCATTTTCGCCGCGAGCAATGAAACAATTTGGCCTCGATTACGAAACACTGCGATCAGTGAATCCAGACATCATCATGCTGAGCACGTGCCTCATGGGCCAGACCGGACCCCTGGCAATGTTCGCAGGCTATGGCAATCTGGCTGCCGCTATTGTTGGCTTCTACAGCATTACAGGCTGGCCCGACCGCGATCCAGCCGGGCCTTTCGGCGCATACACCGATTACATTGCGCCGCGGTACAACATGGTCGCGGTCCTTGCCGCCGTCGACCATCACCGGCGAACCGGGGAAGGCCAGCACATAGACCTTGCGCAAAGCGAAGCCTCCATGCATTTTCTGACCTCGGCGCTGCTAGATTATGGTGCTAATGGTAACGTTCAGGAAAGACTGGGCAATCGAGATCCTTCTATGGCACCGCACGGGGTTTATCCCTGCGTCGGTGACGATGTGCACATTGCAATCACGTGCGCAGATGAGGTTCAGTGGTTGAACCTGGTTGGTGTTATTCCAGAGCTCGAGAGACCAGAGTTCAATACACTCGAAAATCGACTAAACAATCAGGATAAGTTGGACGAGGCAATGTGTGCGTTTACGCAACTTCAACCCGTGCTTGCACTGGAGGCACAACTCCAGGCTGCAGGGGTCGCCGCAAGTGAAGTGAAAAACAGCCCGGAGCTGACGGTCGATGCTCAACTTCAACATCTTGAACACTTTATCACTTTGCCCCATCAGGAAGGCGGTACAACCGTCATCGAATCAGGTCGTTTTCATTTATCGAGGTCACCTAGATTTATCGACAAAGACGCGCCTATCTTCAATCGAGATATTACCTACGTACTGAACGATGTGCTCGGCTACGATGATGAGAAGTTTGGCCAGCTGCTAGTCGCAGGGGTTCTTGAATAGCGTGTCTATGGGTACTGCCAAATTAACTGGCAATCGACGATAATTCGTACATGGATCAATCAACAATATACAAACGATACCGATTCCCACCGGAAATCATCCAATATGCAGTTTGGCTCTATTTTCGATTCAATCTTAGTCACCTAGATATTGAAGATTTGTTAGCTCAGCGCGGAATTATCGTCACTCACGAATCAATTCGACTGTGGTGCAATAAGTTTGGTTCAAAATATGCTGCCAGATTGAGGAAAAGACATCAGGGATATGGTGACACTTTTTTCATCGATGAGGTTTTTATCAAAATTCAAGGCAAACAACATTATCTTTGGCGAGCCGTTGATCAGGATGGTGAAGTCGTTGATGTGTTTCTACAGAAAAGACGAGACGCTAAGGCTGCAAAGCGATTCTTGCAGAGAATGTTAAAGAAACACAAACATGAACCGCGTAAAATTGTAACTGATAAGCTACGAAGCTATGGCGTGGCACATCGTGAGCTGATCCCTGATTCAATTCACGATACGTCAAAATATGCCAACAATAGAGCTGAATTATCACATCAGCCAACCAGGGTAAGGGAACGAGGAATGCGGAAATTCAAATCGGTGAAACAAGCCCAGCGATTTCTAAACGTCCATGCCGCTGTTTATAATTTGTTCAATTTAGGACGACATTTAGTTTTAGCTGAAACCTATCGATATTTTAGATTGTGTTCCTTTTCGTCCTGGGAAAATGCAGCGATTGTTTAAAAAGGGTTCCTGGATATTTGATGGCTTCGAGAAGTTAATTTGGCAGTACCATCCTTCCAGATCCGCCAGGTCAACCGGGTCCATTCCGGAGACATAGAAAACACTCAATACCGAGGACATGGTTAACACTTCTTGGGCAACTCTTAGGCAGCTTTGTGCCTAGCCTCCCATAGATCATACTCTGCTTGCATTCTTACCCACATTTCAGCCGAAGTGCCCAGAACCGACTCCAGCGTGATAGCGAACGAAGGAGAAATTGAACGTTTACCATTCACGATTTCATTGATCTTCCTAGGAGAGCAACTGCACAGTCTGGCCAGCGCGCTTTGATTCAAGCCAAGTTGTGACATGTAAACTTCAGCGAGTACCTTTCCAGGATGCATTGGTAAGGGGCTATTTATCATCTTCGTCCTCAGTGATAGTTTTCGATTTTTACTTTTGAAAATTCGCCATCTTTGAATTTGAATGTAATACACCAGGGCAACTTGATGGTTACGCTCCAGGAATCTTTTCGATCACCCTTGAGTTTGTGCAGTCGAATGTCAGGTGGTTGACCTTTTATTCGTAAGTCATCAATCGAACTAGTCGAATGCATAATCGTTAGCAAGGCTTTTGCTCGAAGCCACATGTCTCGAGGCAAGGATCTTGATTGATTGCGCTCCCAAATATCCTTTGCAACCTTGCCATTAAAACTCGTGATCATGCAAATTGTCTATTACACTAGGTGGTATAGTGTAAATTAGTCGTTGCGCTGATTCAACTCGTTTCTCGAAAATGAAAGGCAAGTTGATTGCCACGTTATCATTCCGTGTTAGTTCCCTGTTGTTCAATGATTCGCCTTGGCGGCAATGCCTTCGGAATGTGGGTTGCGTGGAAGTTGTAGGTTATGCGGAATGAGAACTCCCTGTAGTCTGCCTACGTAACAGGGAAATCAGAGAGACTGGTTAGCCCAAGACTGCCACCACCGCCAGATAGTTTGTGCCTTTTTCAATCTGTCATCGGGCGGCGTTACAATACCGACTAAACACGAAAAGGATGCAACAAATGCTGGAAAATATTTTCCTGATTGCTACCGCAATCATCTTCCTTCCCTACGGTGTCATGTGTTTCCTAAAGCCGGGTATGTTATCTGATGCTGCAGGTGTTAGCGCGGTATCAGCGACGGGGACCACTGAGCTACGTGCCATGTACGGTGGGTTGCAAGGCGCTATCGGCGTACTCGCGATCACGGCCTTCTTCAACCCAACACTGGTTAACCCTTTTCTGGTGGCTCTTATCACTATTTCCGCCGGGCTGCTGCTTGGCAGAATTGCCGGACTGATCATGGATGGTGGATATACAGGGTACACGGGAATGGCACTTGGATTCGAAACCGTACTACTGATCGGTGCACTCTCGCTGTATCTCATTTACTGATATATCGGGGGTGCTTCGAAAGGTTAGGGCTGTATCGAGACAAGCCCTGCTGGGAGTAAAGATTTCCCTGTATTTTTCCTGAAAAACAGGGAAGCCAGAGAGACTGGTTAGCAGCAGGCTGTAACCGCCGCCAATCGATTTTCGTCTAACACCCGATACGTTAAGGATTCGCCCCCAAGCACCGCTGTTGGCGGGGCTGGCTAAATTGTCGCGCTGCAACAGAGCGTCTCCAGATAACCAGAACCCGCTAAAATATGCCGAAAGTCTCTACTGCCGATTTACCGGTACGTTGAGGCGATGTCGATATGCTGTTTCGGCTATGTTGTGATTTGTGGTGTTTTAGGCGAGGTTCTGAATGAGGCTTAATCGCATTGATACGAATGCCTCTTGGCTTAATCGCCGTCTCGAACTGGGATTTACCAATGGTTTTGCGGCCGAATTCGGCGTACATCACACCTACACTGGCGGGATTCAATGCCTTGAGCGTAACGTCAGTCTAGAGAATCGCGCATTGATTGCAGAAGTATGGGAGTGGACTCTGTCTACATTGTTCAAACGGTTGGAAACCTTGCCTCAAGCAAGTTGAAATCACACTAGATATCGGTTTTCCTGCTCCTCCCAGCTTTGAAGGATACCGCTCCTTAGTCGTTCCAGAGTCAGAATTTCGGTGATTGTGCCGTACACGATGGCGCGCGTGACTTTTGGTGATAGCAAGCGCTGATCGTAGAGCCGTTGTCGAACTTGTTCGGTCCGCGCGATTGACTGATAGGAGGGATAGGTGCCCTGTCGTAATTCCTGGCTCCAGGCCCTTCCTTTCTTGAGGGGGAGTTCGCCGGTCTGTGCATGAATGGCATGAAGCTCCTAGAATTAGCTCGGGATCTATATTTGCGCCGTTCAACTTCAGTATGGAGCGATCAAGCGTCGCGAATAAGCACCAAAGGTAAATTGTCTTTTGGGCGCGTGAAGGGCACGTACTGGATCTTGCCTTCAGCCTGAGTCTCGTCAACGAATTGAACACGATGGTTTTTAAGGACATTGAACAGCAGGCATTTAAACAGCATGTCGGCAAAATGCATGCCTATACACTTGTGTCCGCCGCCGCCGAAAGGCGCCCACAAAAACTTATGTTGCTTGTGCTCCCGGCGCGTCTCAGAAAAACGCATGGGATCAAATTTGCTGGGTTCATGCCAGTACTCCTCAAGGTAATGCACCGCTGATATAGAGGTCGACACCATCGTGTGAGCTGGCACCTCGTAGCCACCAATTTCGCAAGGCCTGATGGTACGGCGGATCACGCCGGGCACTGGCGGATATATGCGCAGAACCTCTTTAAACGTGTAATCCAGCAGTGGGACCTTGCTGCCGAGGTGATCGAAACTTGGCACATCTGCGTCGATGGCGCGAAGCGTTTCTCGCAGCTCCGCCTGCCACTCCTGATGCCCTGCCAGCAAATGCATGGCCATGGTGAGTGCGCTGGTGGTGGTGTCGTGCGCCGCAAATAACAGGAACAGCATATGGTCGGTAATTTCCTGTTCGCTGAAAAACTCTCCTACATCATTTTTTTCGCGGCAAAAGTGGCTGAACATATCAGTGCCGTCGCCATGACGCTTCTGTTCAATGCGCTGACGAATAAAGTGTTCCAGTTCGCGCCGCCCCTTCAACCCCTTGTGGTACAAAAAGCCGGGCCAGTCTTTCTTGACGATACTGGTCGCGCCGTTGGCGAAATCAATAAACGCGTTGTTGATGCGGGCACCTTCTTGATCCAATTGAGTCCCCAGAAATACCTTCGCCGCGATGTCTAGCAGTAGTGTTTTCACAGCTGGATAGAACAGCATGGGTTGTTGTACCGGCCACTCGTTCAGAGTAGAACGAACAATGTTGTTCATGCTGTCGATGTAGCCATGCAGTGATTCCGCTTTGAAAGCAGTTTGCATCAACTTTCGTTGCAGACGGTGGTCGTCAAAGTCCTGCACGATCAGGCTGCCCTGAAAGAACTCTCCGACCATACCTTCCCATCCCGCACGCGAGGAGAAGACCTTGTCCTGGTCCAGGGTAACCTGTCTGATAAAGTCCGGGCCTACCGTGCTCACGATATTCTGAAATGCAAGAGAAAGGCGAA
>DTZW01000454.1 GCA_012961165.1 Gammaproteobacteria bacterium
CACCCGTTGCGTAGAGTGAGTCGTTTTTGATGAAGTTGTAGATCGGAACGTCAGAAGCGACTGTTTGTCTCTGCCAGGACGTGCCGCCATCACTGGTGTGCATGATGACGCCCTGCAAACTACCGAGCCAACCAGTCTGGTCATCATAAAAGTGTGCAGACAGCGGATAAAAGTCTTCGCTGACTGGGTCGAGATAATCCCAGGAATCACCGCCGTCCTGAGTTTTCAGGACGAGACCGAATTCACCGACGGCGAAACCTGTGTTTGCTGAGACGAAATTGATGGCGGTCAGCATGGAATCTTCATCCATGGTTGTTTCTGACCAGGTTCTGGCCTTATCTCGGCTGACAAGCAAAGTAGTGAAACTACCCGTTACCCAGATATCGCCACTGGGTGTGCAGGTGATCGCTTGAACTTCTTCCGAAGTGGGTAGGGCGATTGACCGCCAATCACTCTTAATGTCGTTGCTCAACCAGACCTGGTTTTCATAGGCGAGAAGTATCACTGTGCCATCAGGACAGATGCTTGAGCCAATGAAGTTTGGAAAGATACCGTCTGAAGTCAGCTGATCCCGATGCCAGTCAGCTTGACCATTGTCGCGAGTCAACAGCAATCCGTTGTTGCCAACGATCAGTTGTGAACCGTCGGTGAGTTCCTGGATTGACATGAGTTGATCTGTTCTTCGGATGGGCTCCGACAGAGTCTCATCAATGCCCTGGAGATCAAGACGGGCTTCGCAGGCTGTAAGAAAGGGGATTAGAAGCGCGCAGAGCAAGACATAGCCGTGCCTCACTTGTTTCTTCTTCAGTTGCCCCCGCAGTAACGCTTTTAAGAACACATAAACCTCTATCAGAGATTGTTGTATGAGGTTGCTATCGATTATTGTTCTATTAATAGCTGGTTTGTTGTTCTTCAGAGCAACTAGCATGCCAACGTGGCAAACCGTCAATTTTTTCAGTTATAACTCTTTGTTTTATAAGGCTGTACAGAACGGTTGACGAAGATGTGGTGAAAGTTGGCTTAATCTATGTTCAGTTTCGGGTGATAGTTTTTAACCAAATGGTGAAACAAATCGAGGATTAGATGCAGATGATCGTCTAATCGGGGTTCGAGTCCCGGATCAGACCAGCAACGCGAGCGCGCTCGAAAGAACGCTCAGTTACTTCCATGTGGTGAAAATACTAGGATAGAGGACCTATTGAGGGTTTCTACAACGATGGTTTCCGGTGCGCCTGTGTTGGGACGGCCCCCTGTCGCACCAGTTTTGATCATTTGATCAAATTGTGGGTTAGAAAACACTGATTTTCACCAAATGATTAGCACTGATTAGGGTCCGGCTGACCATATTGGAACTCTATTTCTGACTATGATAGAAATGTCATTTATATTCAAGGGGTTATGACCTTCCTACGGTGGCTGGCACGGTTGTTGCTGTTCGAACAACTACAATAAATTCATGAAGGTTTGCCACCAGGCCATCCATCAATGAACCAAGAGACGAATAACGACAATAACCAAGTCACGAAATACGTTCGCGTGAAGAGAGTCGTACGGGATAAATTTATTGAATTTGATTTCTCCATTAATGACCCCGAACTCTTTGTCGAATTGATCCTTCCCTGTAATGCCTTCAAAACATTCTGCCAGGTCAACAACGTTATCGAGCTCTCCGAAAGTCAGGGTGCGTTGATAGATGAGCAGATGAAAAAGTGGCGTTATGGCGAAGACACTCTGGCTGCGAACAACAAAAACGAACACTTAAGAATGGTAGATAGAAAACATGACCATTGAGATAAAAACAGCAACGATGGAACCTTCCAGAAACACCTTTGCTCATATCGAAAGGCGTTTCGGAGACAAACCGGCAACTCGCTATCAGGAAGCCACCTACGATCTGGCACCAACCGACAACTTTCATTACAAGCCTACCTGGGATCAGGACCTTGAACTGAATGATCCACGTCGTACCGCGAATTGAAAGAATTTGGCTGCAAGGTCGAAGAAATCCCAGCAGGTGAATTGAATGGTTGTGGTCGAAGAACCCGCTTTGATTCACCCACAGGTCACATGTTCGAGATCTTTGCGGAGAAAGAACAGACGGGCAAATGGGGGCTTACCAAGACAAACCCGGAAGCCTGGCCAAGAGGTCTGGAAGGCATGAAGGTGACCCGATTCGATCACTGCCTGCTTTACGGTATTGATATCGACGGCACCTTGGAACTATTCAGAGATGTACTGGGTTTTGAACTGGCAGAGCAGGTGGTTGATCCCGAGGGTAATCGAGCCGCGCAGTTTCTGACCGTCTCCATGAAGGCGCATGATATAGCCTTCATCAAGCATGATGAAGATGGCAAGTTCCATCACGCGTCTTTTTTCCTCGATACGTGGCAAGACGTGTTACAGGCAGCAGATATCATCTCCATGGAAGACATTTCACTGGATATCGGCCCGACCCGCCATGGTCTGACTCACGGCCAGACTATTTACTTCTTCGATCCATCTGGTAACCGAAATGAAGTATTCTGTGGTGGTAACTATCACTATCCAGATCATGAGCCTTTGACCTGGAAAGCCGAGGATCTCGGTAAGGCGATTTTCTATCATGACAGACAGTTGAACGAACGATTTCTTGGCGTGCTGACCTGATCTGCCCACCTATCGACTACGAGAGCAAAACAGTGAAAAATCAAGGATCAGCCCTGACTGAGCGGGCGATTTTGCCGGAGGAAAAGACATTCCGGCATTTTATCAACGGTGAGTATGTTGATTCTACCGATGGTAAGACCTTTGAAAATCGAGATCCGGTGGACAACAGTCTCATCGGTCTGGTTTGCGAAGCCGGTCAAAAGGAGGTGGACGCCGCTGTTCGAGCAGCGAGGGCAGCGCTGAATGGACCCTGGGGTAAATTGACCCAGGCTGATCGTGTCGAACTGTTGAACCGTGTCGCAGATCGCATCAATGAGCGTTTTGAAGAATTTCTCGAAGCAGAATGCCGGGATACCGGAAAACCCCGGTCAGTCGCTTCGCATATTGATATCCCTCGGGGCGCAGCTAACTTCAAGGCTTTTTCGGAAACCCTGGCGAATCATCCAACAGAAACGTTCAAACTCGACACACCGGATTCGCAGGGCGCGCTTAATTATGGTCATCGAGTGCCAAAGGGCGTTGTCGCCGTCATCAGCCCCTGGAACCTGCCTTTGCTGCTGATGACCTTCAAGGTTGGTCCGGCGTTGGCATGCGGTAATACCGTTGTCGTTAAACCTTCAGAAGAAACACCGGCAACGGCAACGCTGCTGGGTGAAGTCATGAACGAGTGTGGTGTGCCGACCGGCGTTTACAACGTTGTTCACGGTCTGGGGCCAGATTCGGCGGGTGAGTTCCTCACGGCACATCATGATGTTGATGCCATCACTTTTACGGGTGAAACACAAACCGGTGAAATTATTATGCGGGCTGCCTCTGTCGGTCTGCGCAATGTATCGATGGAATGTGGGGGCAAGAACCCGGCGATTGTCTTTGCAGATTGCGATCTGGATAAAGCGATCGAAGGTACCATGCGTTCCTCATTCGTCAACTGTGGTCAGGTTTGTCTCGGTACGGAAAGAATTTACGTTGAACAGCCGATTTTTGATGACTTCGTCGCCAGGCTCAAAGCAGGCGTTGAAGGATTGAAACTCGGTCGACCAGAAGATGCGGATGCCAACTTTGGGCCGCTGGTCAGTCTTGAACACCGCGAAAAAGTGCTCTCTTATTACAAGCTGGCAGTTGCGGAGGGCGCGACGGTCGTCGTCGGCGGTGGCGTGCCTGACATGGACGAGACGATGAATGACGGTGCCTGGATTGAACCCACCATATGGATCGGCGCCAGCGATGATGCACGCATTGTCAACGAAGAAATCTTCGGGCCCTGCTGCCACATCCGTCCCTTCGATACAGAAGAGGAGGCTATCAATCTTGCCAATGATACTGACTATGGATTATGTGCCGCGATCTGGACTGAGAATCTTTCCAGGGCAACCCGTGTTGCCGAAGCCATGGAAGTGGGGCTGGTCTGGGTTAACAGCTGGTTCCTCAGAGATCTGCGTACCGCCTTTGGTGGCGCCAAACAATCGGGCATCGGCCGTGAGGGTGGTGTGCATTCACTCAATTTTTACACAGAGCTGAAAAACATCTGTATCAAATATTAGAAACTCAAAATTCCAGGGAGTAACAGGATGAACAAAGACGAAATTAAAAAATGCGGTGACGAATTGTTTGAAGCCATGGTGGCAAGAACAACGGTTGCGCCTCTGACTGAACGATATGCGGATATCACCATCGAAGACGCCTACTACATTTCTCTTCAGATGCTGGCGAGACGAGTAGAAGCGGGTGAAAAAGTCATCGGTAAAAAGATCGGGGTGACCAGTAAACCGGTGATGGACATGTTGGGTGTCTTCCAGCCTGACTTCGGGTTCCTGACCGATAAGATGGTCTATGCCTCCGGCGAGATGCCGATCAGCCAGGAACTCCTCCAACCAAGAGCCGAAGGTGAGATCGCCTTTAGGCTGAAAGCTGACCTTATCGGCCCAGGTGTGACCAACGCCGATGTGCTCGCAGCAACTGAACTGGTCATGCCGTGTTTTGAGGTTGTCGATTCCAGAATCAAGGACTGGAAGATCAAGATCCAGGATACTGTTGCTGACAACGCTTCCTGCGGACTGTTCGTGGCCAATGAAAGTGCGGGGGTGGACCCCAGAGACATTGACCTTGCAACCTGCGGCATGGTGGTCGAGAAAAACGGTGCCACATTGAGTACAGGTGCAGGCGCAGCGGCACTGGGTAGCCCGGTCAATTGTGTCGCCTGGCTTGCCAATACACTCGGTCAATTCGACATCCCACTCAAAGCAGGAGAGATCATTCTTTCTGGTTCCCTCGTACCGCTGGAGCCTGTTACAGCGGGTGATGTGATGAATGTACGTGTGGGTGGTATGGGTAACTGTGAAGTGCGCTTCACCTAAAGAGGAATAGAACAATGACGCTGGCAAAAGCAGATATAGAAAAACTCGCAGAGCATCTGGAGAAGGCAGAACTCGAGGCCTATGAGGTCACAAAAATTACCGATGACTATCCTGATATGACGATGTCGGAAGCAACTGACATTCAATGGGAGATTCGACGTCGCAAAGAGGAACGTGGTCACAAGATTGTTGGCATGAAGATGGGGCTGACTTCCTGGGCCAAGATGAAACAGATGGGCGTGGAAAAACCCTGTTATGGGTTCCTTGCAGACTACTTCAGCCTGGCAGATGGTGCAGAGGTGCCCATCGATGAATTGATTCACCCCAAGGTCGAAGCAGAAGTCGCCTTTGTCACCAATAGGGATCTGAGTGGTCCTAAAGTAACAGTTGATGAAGTACTGAGTGCGACCGAGCTTGTTGTGCCGGCCATTGAGATTATCGATTCAAGATACAAGGACTTTAAATTCGATCTGGTCAGTGTTCAGGCTGACAATTCTTCATCGACCCGGTATGTCGTCGGCAGCCGTGCAGCAAAACCCGAAGACTTTGACTGGAGCACCATCGGTGTCGTCATGCAGAAGAATGGCAAAGTCGTTGAACTGGGCGCCGGAGCATCGGTACTGGACCATCCGGCAGCCAGTGTTGCCATGCTTGCCAGTATGCTGCATGAACGCAACGAGATCATTCCTGCAGGCACCTTTGTCATGACCGGTGGTATCACCGCAGCAGTACTGGTTGAGCGAGGAGATTCCATTATTGTTCGATACCAGGATCTTGGCGCCGTCTCGCTAAGGTTTGTTTAGGATATTTAATCATGAGTGAAAAATTAAAGGCTGCGATTATTGGCCCAGGCAACATTGGAACAGATCTTCTCATGAAAGCCATGCGCAGTGACTGGATTGAGCCCGTCTGGATGGTTGGCATCGAAGAATCAGAAGGCATCAAGCGAGCCCGGGACTTTGGTATGAAAGTCTCGACAACCGGTGTCGATGGCATGTTGCCGGAACTCGTCGCCGATGATATTCGAATCGCCTTTGACGCGACGTCCGCCTATGTTCACGAAGAAAATTCCCGAAAGGTCAACCAGAAGGGCGTCATCATGATTGATCTGACGCCTGCGGCGATCGGACCTTTCTGCGTGCCTCCCGTTAACCTGAAAACGCACGCCGCAAAACTTGAGATGAATGTAAACATGGTCACCTGTGGTGGTCAGGCAACCATCCCCATGGTTGCAGCGGTATCAAGGGTTCAACCGGTCGCATACGGCGAGATTGTTGCAACGGTGGGGTCAAAATCCATTGGTCCCGGCACGCGCATGAACATTGATGAGTTTACCCGCACCACAGCAGCCGGCGTTGAGCAGGTTGGCGGCGCGAAAAAAGGTAAGGCCATTATTGTCATTAACCCTGCGGAACCGCCGCTCATTATGCGTGACACAATACACTGTCTGACCGAATCGGCGCCTGATGTGCAGGCAATAACCGACTCTGTCTATCAGATGATTGAAGAAGTGCAGAAATATGTACCTGGTTATCGACTGGTCAATGGCCCGGTATTCGACGACAACCGCGTATCAATTTATATGGAAGTAGAAGGTCTTGGCGACTTCCTGCCGAAGTATGCGGGTAACCTCGACATTATGACTGCTGCCGGTCTGCGAACGGCGGAACTGATTGCCGAAGAGGTTTCGACCGGAAGAATCAGCCTGCCAACAAGAATTGAGGAGATTGCATAATGGATCTGAGTGGAAAGAGCATCAAACTACATGACATGAGTCTTCGTGACGGCATGCATGCCAAGCAACATCAGATTTCTCTTGATGAGATGGTTCAGGTCGCCAGTGCGCTGGATGAGGCAGGCATGCCGTTGATTGAAGTCACTCACGGTGACGGCCTGGGTGGTGCATCGGTTAACTACGGTTTCCCGGCGCATAGCGATGAGGAGTATCTCAACGCTGTCGTGCCGAAAATGAAAAACGCAAGAATTTCCGCACTGCTTTTGCCGGGTATCGGTACAGTTGATCATCTGAAGATGGCACACGGATGTGGGGTCGGTACGATTCGAGTGGCGACTCATTGCACTGAAGCGGACGTATCACAGCAGCATATTGGTATGGCGCGAGAAATCGACATGGATACAGTCGGTTTTCTCATGATGGCGCATATGGTGACAGCCGAACAATTGCTTGAGCAAGCGAAGCTGATGGAATCCTATGGCGCTAATTGCATTTACTGCACTGACTCCGCCGGTTATATGTTGCCTGATGAAGTGGCAGAAAAGATCAGCATACTGCGGAACGAACTAAAGTCAGATACCGAGATTGGTTTTCACGGCCACCATAACCTCGGTATGGGCATCGCCAATTCACTGGCTGCTATCGATGCAGGTGCCGGTCGAATTGATGGCTCGGTCGCAGGGCTCGGCGCCGGTGCCGGCAACACACCTCTTGAAGTCTTTGTCGCCGTACTGCACCGTATGGGTGTGGAAGATGGTATTGATCTCTACAAAATCATGGATGTGGCAGAAGACATTGTTGTACCCATGATGGATCAGCCGATTCGTCTCGACAGGGACGCACTGACTCTGGGCTATGCCGGGGTTTACAGCTCATTCCTGCTGTTCGCGAAACGAGCGGAAGCAAAGTATGGCGTTCAGGCTCGAGACATCCTTGTAGAACTGGGTCGTCGTGGCACGGTAGGTGGACAGGAAGATATGATCGAAGATCTGGCATTGACCATGTCGCGCGGGGGCTGAAGGATGACAAGGGCGAATCCTTCAGGAGATTTCGTCACGGTCGCTCGCAGCGTGCTGCCCGGTTATCTTGGTGTCACATATCCCAGACCCTCGATGGGATACAACCAGTATTCGATTAACTATCGGTTCGACAGCAAGACACATGCGGACACCTGGCAGAATTCAACCGTGCGCAAGGACTGGATAGCGCGATTAGACGGCACGTTCGAAGGGAAAACTCGCTTTAAGGCCGTAGATGGTCTTGAGTCCTGGTTTGATCTCCCGACTATTCTAATAGAACAGCACCCCGTCCGCTGGCGGATGTGTGTTGTGTTGATGATCGTTGTGTCGATTCAGGTCATGTTGATGACTTACCTGGTAATACCCCGCGTTACAGCTCACTTGAAAGGATGGCTATACCGGTGATTCACGTGCTCATTATTTTGGTTCTGTTCTCAGGCATCGCCCTTGCGGAGCCACTACCCGAGCATTTTACTCCGATTTTGAAGGATGCTGACAACGCGTTGCTGGCGCCGGGTCGTCAAGTCACCCGCGACAATGTCGACGATTACGGTCAATGGCTGGACGAAACATTGGTAGAGATCATTCGGAAAGGTGATTATGAAATAACGCTCGGCCGGCTTTTGGACTTTCCGGTTCACCCCAGATATGTGCAGGCTACTGCAGAGTTCAAGGGGCTGACGAAAATCGGGGACGAACCCGGCGAGTTGCACGGATACCAGGCTGGGCGACCCTTTCCCGAGTTGTCTGAAGATGACCCGCAGGCCGGTATCAAGGCGGCATGGAATATGCGCTATGCCTTCACGCCGGATGAAACCGAGACCGTACATTTCATTTGGAAATATCGCGACATGGCGAAAGAGAAGCTTGAGCGAACCCTTAAAATGTATGGCGCAATACTTCGCTATAAGCACCGACACTCGCACGACCCGATTCCTGAGGTGAGCAACAATCCGAGTGATCTCTATACTGCGCTTTACCTCCGGGTGAATTCCCCCCAGGACATCAGAAACACACAACTGCTTATTCACCGTGCGGAAGATGACACAACACCGGAGCAGGCATGGATCTACTTCAATACCCAGCGCCGGGTAAAACGTATCGCCACGGGTCAGAAAACGGATGCTTTCCTTGGCAGCGATATCATGATTGAGGACTTTCTGGGATATAACGGCCGGATTCGGGATATGAACTGGAAGTACCTTGGCTCTAAAGAAATGTTGCTGCCCATGTACGCGCACAATGAACTGGATCTGTCAGAAGTCACGGCCGACAAGGATGGATTCCAGGACGTGCCTTTTACTGGAAAGGGAAACTGCTTCCCCGATGTGACGTGGCAACTGAGGAAGGTGCATGTCGTAGAACACTTCCCGGTCGCCTCGAACCATCCGCTATCAAAGCGCCATTATCTTATTGATGCCGCAACATTTAATTCAGGTCTCGGCCGAATTTATGACAGGGCAGGCAAACTTTGGAAGCTGGCTATCCCCGCGATCAGCCATTCTGGATTCCATACAAAGGAAAATGTCGAATGGAAGGGCGCAATCACCGACGGAGTGACGATGATTGATCTGCAGGCTCAGCACTGCACGACGTTGCATCTCAAGACCCGGGTTGCGCCCAAGCCCCTGCAAAACAAATCCTTCACTACAGCCTATCTTCGTCAGAAAGGCCGCTAAACCAATTCGAGGTACCTGCTCATGGCAGAAACTACTGATGTAAAACTCTACTTTAGTTTCAGAAGTCCTTACTGTTATCTGTTGTCCAAAACCATGTGGGACATCGTCGATAATGATCGCGTTAATTTGCTCTGGAAGCCCGTAGGGGGCTGGGATCTTCGTTCGCCACCTGATCGTGCCAAGGTCAAAATCCCTCTGGTCCGGCAGGACCTGGCCCGCTACGCGCGTCGTATGGATATCCCTGTGAATCCGCCTCCACCGGAAACAGAACCGACCCCAGCCGGCGCAGCGTCACTCTACGCCGAAGAACAGGGAAAACTGCGTCAGTTCATCATTGAGGCTATGCATCTTGAATGGGGAGAAGGGCAAAACATCGCTGAAGACACCGCGTTGGCGGAAGTGGCTAACCGCATCGGACTTGATTCAGGCGCGGTCATCGGCGCTGCTCATGACAACCATTATCTCGATGAGTTGGCGCAGAACGCCAGTGAAGCGGAAGAGTGTGGTGTTATTGGTGTTCCTACCTTCGTGATCGGTGAAGATATTTTCTGGGGCCAGGATCGAGTCGATTTTGTGCTCGAACATTTGCAGGAAATGGCAT
>DTZW01000455.1 GCA_012961165.1 Gammaproteobacteria bacterium
TCCCTCGGCATGCAGTACATCAACATTCCCGTTCCGTTTGACGAACCAACCGCCCAGCATCTGGAAGAATTTATCGGTATCCTGAAGGTTCTCGCAAAGAGAAGAGTCTGGGTGCACTGTGAAGTCAACGCACGTGTTTCTGCATTCATGTTCCACTATTTAACCAAGGTTAAGGGGCTACCCCCTGATTCCGCCAACTCTCCCCTGATGGTCAAATGGCGACCAATGATGGATGACACCTGGCGGGAATTTATGGAGATCACCGATGATGAAGTGGGTCTTTAGCACCTTCCTGTTTCTGCTATCAGCGGCAGCACTGGCGGATGTCACCAGTAAAGGAGACACCGGTTTTACGTTGGTCATTACCGGGGAAGTTAAGACAACACCAGTAGAAGCCTATGACCAATTTATTCGAATTGAAGAGTGGTGGCTCGAAGGTCATACCTGGTACGGAAGGAGTGAAAATCTTTCAATTGAACCAAAAGCCGGCGGCTGTTTTTGTGAAATATCCGGCGATAACCAGGTTCTGCATATGCTTGTCTCTTACGTCCAGCCCGGCGTTGAACTAAAAATGGTTGGCGGACTTGGTTCACTCCAGATGATGGGGGTTCATGGCGGCATGAGCTGGCGGTTTGAGCCGATTGCCGATGGCACTCGAATTATCCAGACCTACAATGTGACAGGTTACGCACCGGGCGGCCTGAAAGACGTGGCAGACATCGTCGACTCGATACAGACCAGACAGCTGGATGCGTTGGTTAACAAACTATCGAGCGATAATAACTAACAGAAGACAGCTGGCTTACCATGGCTAAAAAACTGCAGGCCATTGCGTCTACGGGCATGTTCTTCGGGAAATCCAGGCTCAACAACAATCTTCAATTAACGACTGTTTCTGACTAGGCGCCTTGCAAGGAAGCCGTGTTCAGTTGTTCAAACGCCGAAGTCAGGACTCTGATTGCCGATCGCGAAAACATGACAAGCAACACGATGGCAACCAAAAGATCAGGCCATGCAGATTGGGTAAACCAGACCAGCCCTACTGTAGCGATAACTGCCACGCCTTCATTGACATCATTTCTTGAACATTCCCACACAGACATCATATTCACATCATCATGCCGGTGATCATTCAGCAAATAGAGACAAATGCCGTTGGCCAGCAGGTTCAGGACGGCGGCGATGCCCATTGTTGCCACGACGGGTACATCCAAATGGTAAATACGCCAGCCAATTTGGGCCGCGACAGCAACCGCAGCCAACGCTATCAACACGCCCTTAAAAACGGCGACGCGGGCTTTTGCGGTAACGCCAGCACCAACGACAAAAAGACTGAGTGAGTAAGTCAGAGCATCTCCCAGGTTATCGAGGGTCCCTGACAAGAGAGCGGATGAATGACTTAACCAGGATGCGAATACCATCCCGACAAAGGTCACCAGATTGATGACCAGAACGATAATCAGCACCCGGCGCTGTGACGCCTCGAGCCCCGCGACTTCCAATTCTGATTCGCAACAATCAGCCATTCACCTGATCCGATATAGAATAAGCACTATTCTAACCGTAAACCGGCAAGGGGCTCGACGATTGTCTTGACGAAAGCTAGTCTTGACAAAAAAGTGTCTACCAATAATCAATAATGGAGAGAGCAATGATCAAGTTGTACGGAGTGAAACCCAGCAACTATTACAGTCTGGCCAAGGCAATTCTGCTGG
>DTZW01000456.1 GCA_012961165.1 Gammaproteobacteria bacterium
TGATGGTCGGTACGCAAGACACACGGGCGCCCTTCGCGAACTCCTCAGCGAATACGGACTCATTAGGTTTCGCGTGCTGGTGGAACTCCGCTGGTTCCAGTGCCTGGCTTCTGAACCCGCCATTCCAGAGTTACCGCCGCTGAGCGAACAACAGTACAAGGCGATTGATGAGCTCATTGATGGCTTCAATATTGACGATGCAAGACAGGTAAAAGCCATTGAAGCAACAACCAACCACGACGTTAAAGCGATCGAGTATCTCGTCAAAGAAAAATTGTCGACCGTCGATGGTCTGGCCCCTTATATAGAATTCGTACACTTCGCCTGCACCTCAGAAGACATTAATAACCTCTCGCATGGATTGATGCTCCAGGGCGCGATGAAATCTTCGATCGAGCCTTTGATGAAAGATGTTATCGAAGCCATTGCCAGCCTCGCGAAAGAACACGCCGCTACGCCGATGCTTTCCAGAACGCATGGGCAAGTGGCGTCTCCTACGACAATGGGCAAAGAGCTGGCTAATGTCGTTGCAAGATTAAAGCGGCAACTGGCGACCGTACAGAACACACCCCTACTAGGGAAGATCAACGGAGCCGTCGGCAACTACAACGCACATGTATCAGCCTACCCGGATGTCGACTGGCTTTCCCTCAGCGAACAGTTCGTTACTCACCTGGGCCTGACCTGGAATCCATACACAACCCAGATAGAACCCCACGACTACATTGCAGAGCTATTCCAGGCTATCTGTCGATTTAATACGATCCTTCTCGATTTTGACCGTGATATCTGGTCATACATCTCGATTGGCTACTTCAGGCAAAAGAAAGTCGAGGGAGAGACAGGGTCTTCAACAATGCCTCACAAAGTCAACCCGATTGACTTCGAAAATAGCGAAGGCAACCTCGGTCTCGCCAACGCTTTGCTAAACCACCTCGCAGAGAAGCTACCGGTATCTCGATGGCAAAGAGACCTGACTGATTCGACCGTCCTCAGGAATGCCGGCGTCGGGTTGTCCTATAGCCTTATCGCTTACAACTCTGCGCTCAAGGGTATTGGCAAACTGGAATTAAACGAAGCTGCGCTGGCGAAGGACCTCGAACAAAGCTGGGAAGTTCTTGCGGAACCTATCCAGACCATTATGCGTAAGCACGGGATCGCAGAACCCTATGAAAAGCTGAAAGCAATGACACGAGGTGAATCGTTAAGCCAGGAACGAATTGTCAGTATGCTGGATGAGTTAGACCTGCCTGAAGCCGTCAAAACAGACATCCTGTCGCTAACACCTGCCAACTATATCGGTGAGGCGCAAAGACTGGTCGCACGACTGCTTGATGACTGATGTTGCAGGGCGAACGCTTAACCGAGTTCCAGGAGCGTTATTGGCGCAAGCAACCATGCGTGTTCCGAAACGCAATAGATTATTTAGCCTACCCAATTGCCATCAACGATGTCTGCCAGCTAACCCTTAGCGAACTGGTTGAATCCAGAATGATCAACGCCAATCACGAACTGTTCCTTGGTCCATTCGAAAACTCCGGCGATTCCGATGGGTTTGTGCCAGAAAATCACCTGCTACTGGTTCAATGCCTGGAACAACATTTGGATGCTGCGCAATCGTTGCTTCGAGATCAGTTTCACTTCATTCCCGCCTGGCAGGTAGACGATGTCATGGCGACGGTCGGTGGTACCGGCGCTACCTGCGGTGCGCACTTTGATCAGTACGATGTTTTCCTCCTGCAACACCAGGGCAACAAACGCTGGCAACTGGATGACGGCGGCCATATCGAAAGTGACCTGGATGATAACCAGGAAGTCCGTTTGCTTAAGGGATTCAAAGCAACCCGGACCTATGACCTGGCGCCCGGTGATGTTCTTTACCTGCCACCAGGCATCGGCCACTCTGGGATATGCGATGGGTTGTCGATGACGCTTTCAATCGGTATTCGAAACCCCACTCCCGCTGAACTGCTGGCCGACCTTTCTGAGTTCATGATTGAAGGTCTGGCAGAGAACACTCCAATGAATAATCAATTGTATGGCGCGGACAGTGGTCTACCAGCGGCGGTCGCAGATGAGTTATTCGGTGAGGTTTCGCGGCTATTTAGCCCTGCCACATTGCAACGATGGTACGGCTGCTACGTCACACGGTTACGTGAGCCGGAATTACTTTGCCCCGACGATGCTCGAGAATATACCAATGGTATGAGCCTCTCGGTAGCGCTTCCTTGCCGAATGAGCTACGCACGAATCGGCCAGATGTTCTATTTCTTCGTCAACGGTGACGCATTTCATTTAACCGATAATGATGAAGCCTGGGTGGTTACGTTATGTAGCGCACGAGAACTGCAAACAGGCTGCGCCGCGAGCAGCGAAGGCATGGATTGCCTGCAATCACTCTTATACGCTGGCGCGGTGGTCTAATCCGCTCTACCATAGTGTTGACAGGCCAGATTATTCGAAAGGATCCGTGGAACTCAGGCAATTCAATACCCGAGAGGCCGATTGGCAAACTGACGGCAACCAGCTGTCCAACATACGACGCCTAGTCTTTATCGTTGAGCAAAAAGTCCCCAAAGATGAAGAATGGGATGGTAAGGACCAAGATAGCTGGCACTGGCTGGCAACCGATACAAAAGATGTCCCCATTGGTACTGCTCGATTATTGCCAGACGGCCAGATTGGCCGGATGGCCGTACTTTCACACTACCGAAAATTTGGCGTGGGCGCGGCGCTGCTGGAGCAGGCTGTTGCGAAAGCCCGCCATCTTGGTTTTACCCGTGTATTCCTTAATGCCCAAAGCCACGCGCTCGGCTTCTATGAAAGAGCGGGATTCGTCGCCGAGGGCGAGGAATTTCAGGAAGCCGGCATCCCCCACTATCGGATGACGCAGACCCTTATGCCGCCCGAAGACAACGTCCAGAGGCGACCAATGGTGGAGTCCAGTCTTGAAGTGGACGTAAAATCTTTCGACACATCCGAAGTACTCTGGGTGGAAAAGTCGCGCACCCTGCGCAGGATCAGACGTCAAATATTTCAGACAGAACAAAAGCAGCCAAATTATAAGGATTCGGATGATCTGGACGATTCTGCCATCCACTGGATTGCCACCAACGACGATGATCACGTCATCGGACTGATTAGAATGACGCCTGAAGGCATCATTTCACGGTTCGGAGTACTTAAAGACCACAGTCACCCGGGTGTCGATACCAGTCTGCTGGAACTTGCCATTCAACGCGCCAGACGCTTTTCATTGACGCAGGTTTTTGTTGATCGTGAATTTGCAGGGGAGACGAACGCCTTTCTTGTCAAAGCCGGATTTCGAGTGGATCCCAACACCTCTCGCTTTCTGTTAACCCTGGAACCTGAAGACAGGACTGTCCAAACGCGCTCAGACGGTGGCGCTGCCATGGACAGTGATGTCACTTACAAACTGGGCCATGACAAGCAACTGATTCAGTTACGCAGTGAATCTGACTTCAGGAACGTCATTCTCGACATGGCAGGCCAGGCTAGACGAAGCATCCGAATATATTCGCCGCTGCTGTCACACGATTTGTTTGATCATGATGAATTGATGACAATCTGTTCAGGACTGGGCAGAAGGAACAAGTTTACGAAGATCGAGATACTGGTTTTTAATCCACATCGCATGATCAAAAACGGCCATGCACTGCTTAATATCGCTAGAAAACTGCCCTCTTCAATCCGGATCAAGATCGTAGACCCCGAGATGCGGCAACAGTACCACGAGTATGTTCTGGTTGATGGCCAGGGAGTCATCTATCGCGCCGAACACGACACTTATGCGGGGACAGCCCGTTTTCAGGATATTACGGGATGTAATCATCTTGACCGCCAATTTACGGCGAGTTGGGAATCAGGCCTGCTGGACCCTAACCTCAGACAACTCAGCATCTAGACTCTTGCCCTGGGATTCAGGAATAGGCTTCAGGAATAGAGTTCAGGAATAGACAGCGGGCTGGTTGAAGCAATCACCCCATTATTGTCCGCATAGGTGTATTCCCCAGGGACGAAATTGACGCCGCCGATCACCACCACCTCGTCCCGTATACCGATACCTCGTTTGACGCTCCTTAAAGGGTTCGCATTGATTGCCTGGATACCGAGACCGATCATGGCCAGTGCATCGACATCGCGTACACACCCATAAACGATAATGCCAGCCCAACCATTGTTAGCCGCCTTCAGGGCAAGGTTGTCGCCAAGTAAACCGCACCGAAGGGAACCGTCCCCATCAACCACCAGTACTCGTCCTTTACCCTCTTCAGTGACAGTATCTGCGACCAGGGAATTATCCTCGTGGCACTTGATCGTCGTGATGACGCCGCCAAAGGAGGATATGGCGCCGAAATTCCTGAACATCGGGCTTACAACCCGCACCAACTCAGGGTATTCATCACACAAATCGGGAAGCACGTAGTCCATCATCAATCCTTATTCATTTGCTTTAACGGCAAAGCTGGTTAAAATTTCCGGCCCATCATATCAAAGCCTCACCGATGGCTCTAAAACTGTTTCAGTTCAGGAAATTAGCATCGTTACTTAAGACGCTGGTCAAAGTTTCGCTTTGTTTCTCTCCTGCTGTTCAATCAGAACTGTATCTTCACGAGGGCCCAAATGGCGAGCGGATGATTAGCGATCGCCCTGTTGCCGGGTATGTCCTGCTGACAAAACGGGATACGTTGACTAACGCAGGCGACTTCCTCGCAGATCGACCGGTTGACCTCGGTAGCCCAGCCGAATTCAAAGCGCATATCCGCAATGCCAGCAGAAAGTACATGGTAGACCCAGCCCTGATTGAAGCCATTATCCAGGTCGAGTCCAGTTTCAGGCCTGACGCCGTTTCCCACTCAGGGGCAACGGGACTAATGCAGCTTATGCCCGGTACCGCGCGGGGCCTCGATGTCATAGACCGGTACAATCCCAGGGAAAACATCCATGGTGGGGTGAAATACATCAGCGAACTTATGAAACGATTTGATAATAATATGACGCTGGTGATTGCCGCCTACAATGCAGGCCCGGCCGCGGTAGAGCGGTACAATGGCATACCGCCAAACGCAGAAACCCCGCGCTATGTCAATAAGGTCATCAAGGCTTACCATGATTTCAGAATAACTGGTTACCGAGCGGACTAGCATGATGCACGCACTACCCCTGATCCTTTTGCTGGCACTGTCGGCCTGCTCTGAATACCTGCCAATTGCCGGGGGTGAATTAGAGGGAACAGTTTCACCATTGCCGGCGCATTGGAGTGAGCTCGCCAGTACCGAAATTGTACAACTGGAATCAACAGATGAAGCGCCCTACTCCGTCAACCTCTGGATAGCCGAGGTCGGTGACGCGCCGCACGTCTTTGCCGGTGATAACCGAACAGGGTGGGTAGAGAACATTGCCGGCAACCCGGATGTCAGATTAAAAATAGGTGAGGAAATATTTGAGCTTCGCGCAATCAGAGTTACCGATGCTACCGTATTCGAGACCTTCGCCCAGACCTGGGAATCAAAATATGGCAATCGACCCAGAAACGAGAGTGTCGACGAAACCTACCTTTTCAGACTGGCGCCCAGAGACAACTAATCATTTTCCCCTGCTTTAGTTCGGGCCCCGCGGCACGCGACAATACCTGATGCTGTTAGGCCTCGTTCAAGGCAGCCTTATCGAAGAAACCGGCCAGCTCCGTATACTCGGTTGTTACCTTGTACTGCGGGAACTCATCGATGACATTTTGCGGCGCCCGAAACAGAAAACCTGCGTCCGCCTCGTCCAGCATAGTAGTGTCGTTATAGGAATCACCCGCCGCAAATACCGTATATTTCAGCTTTTTCAGCGCTTTCACCGACTGACGCTTCGGGTCTTTCTGGCGAAGCAGGTAATCTGTCACGCGACCATCCCCAGACACTTCGAGCTTATGACAAAACAACGTCGGCCATGCCAATTGAGCCATTAAAGGCCTGGCGAATTCATAAAAAGTATCAGAGAGAATAATGACCTGAAACTTCTCTCGCAGACTGTCAAGAAATTCTCGAGCGCCTGGCATTGGAGAAAGCTCTGCGATGACTGCCTGGATGGCAGCCAGATCCAGATTATTCTCGTCAAGAAGCCTGAGACGCTGCTGCATCAACTCGTCGTAGTCAGGTATATCCCTTGTCGTGGCTTTCAGGGCATCTATACCGGTCTTCTCTGCAAATTTAATCCAGATTTCGGGAACGAGGACCCCTTCCAGGTCTAGGCAGACTACTTGCATGATATTCCTAACGAATGATGGTGGCGGGCATTCTTTCAGTGAAAGGCCCCGGAATCAATCCTGAACCAAACCAAACATAACACCCACAGCAATCTCCTACAGGGCGGGCAAAACGATATCATCGAACAGAAGATCGACATCCTGGCGGGTCTGAGCCTCGAAAGCCTGGTCTATTAGTTCACGAGTCAGGTGCGGTGCAAACAATTCCATGAAGTCATACATAAAGCCACGCAGGAACGTACCACGCCGGCAGCCGATCATCGTGGTACTGGGCGAGAACAGGTGACTGGCGCGTAAGGCTACCAGGTCAGGGTCATGTGCTACATCGTAGGCCATATCCGCAATAATACCGATGCCCAGCCCTAATCGAACATAGGTCTTGATGACATCCGCATCTGTTGCCGTGAAAACCACCTTGGGTTGCAGTCCTTCATTCTGGAATGCTTCATCAAGTTTGCTTCGACCGGTGAACCCGAACACATAAGTCACTATCGGGTATTCGGCAATATCCTTGAGAGTCAGCCTGGGTTTCTCAGCCAGGACGTGTCCCTTCGGTACGATGATAGATCTGTTCCAGTTGTAGCATGGCAACATGACCAGGTCACCGAACAGTTCCAGCCCCTCTGTCGCAATCGCAAAATCCACTTCACCATTCGCCGCCAACTCGGCAATCTGAAGAGGACTTCCCTGGTGCATGTGCAGAGAGACCTCCGGATAACGACCTATAAATGAAGAAATCACGTTGGGTAATGCGTAACGAGCCTGTGTGTGGGTCGTGGCGATTGAAAGGCTGCCTGTTTTCTCGTCCCTGAATTCATGCGCGGCCTGCTTGATACTCTCAACTTTTCTAAGGATCTGGCCTGCTTGCTCAATAATCGTATGGCCGACAGGAGTGATGTGAGTCAGGTGCTTGCCGCTACGGGCGAATATTTCTAACCCCAACTCGTCTTCAAGCAAGCGGACCTGTTTGCTGATACCGGGTTGCGAAGTATAAAGACTCTGGGCGGTCGCAGACACGTTAAGGCCGTGGTGAGCGACCTCCCAGATATACCTGAGTTGCTGTAATTTCATGGAGATCCTGACAACGAGCAGATGGATTACTTATACGCGGATAGAATAAAAATATCTAGAAATATTACTTTGCGGTATAGAAGAAAGTGAGCGCTATTCGTTTGTGACCCCGTTAGGCACGTGGCCGGTAGTGACAACCTCGCCCGCTAACCTGCAGTGCTCCGCCTGGTCATCAAAGAAAACATCAGCTCTGTACGCGGCAAGAAATTCAGACTTTTGCAGACCGCCTAAAAAAAGACTTTCGTTCAGGCGAATGCCCCAGGACCTTAACGTCTTGATCACTCTTTCGTGTGCCGGTGCAGATCTTGCTGTCACGAGCGCCGTTCGGATCGGGCAATCGCGGCCCCCAAATTCCTGCTGGAGTGTATACAGTGCGGCAAGAAATGGTTTAAAAGGTCCGCCGATCATCGGCTCATTTGCCAAGCCCCGCTCAGACGCAATAAACCCATCGAGCCCATGCTCCTGGTAAATTCGCTCTGACTCATCCGAGAACAGAACTGAATCACCATCGAAAGCGAACCGTAATTCTTCATTGCTGGATTCAACCGCAGGGCCCGCAATGATACTGGCCGCCGCGATACCCTCTTCGAGAGCGTCAATCACATCCTGCCGGTGAGTCGACAGAAACAACTGGCAACCGAACGGCTTCATGTACTTGTACGGGGACCCCCCTCCAGTGAATGCGGCGCGACGTATTGGCAAGTCATGATGCTCAATGGACTTAAATACGCGCAGACCTGTGTCTGCCGTGTTCCGGGAAAGCAGTATGACTTCTACCCGTTCTTTTTGTTGCAACAGCGCGTTAATATCGAGAAGCTTCCTCACCAGTTGAAAGGCATCACCTGGGGCAAGCGGATCCTCTTCATGAGCAATCTGGTAGCGGGCGTAGGAGGCAACCCCCTCTTCACGATAGACTTGATCGCTTAAGGTCAGGTCAAATAACGCACTGCTTGAAATGGCGACTACCAGTCTGTTCAAAGTACCTGTTACTCCCAATTACCTTTGAGCGTTAAACTACACAGATTCAAACATTATAGCCCGTCAAACGAACAGATGATCAGTTACAACAGAGATAACCTAATGGCAGATAAGCGCTAATGGCAGATAAGTCAAAACCTGTCAGGACGAACAGTACAGAAGTAAGCCAGTTCCTGGACAAAGTCGCGAAAACCCCTGTCCGAGCAGACGCAGAATCCGATGGACGATTATTGTTCGCGATGGATGCCACGGCTTCAAGAGAAACAACATGGGACAGGGCCTGCCACCTACAGGGGCAAATGTTCCAGGCGACAGAGGGTGTTGGTAGCCTGTCGGTGCAGCTTTGCTATTACCGCGGGTTCAACGAGTTTCATTCAAGTGCCTGGTGTAGTTCAGCGAACCTTTTACTCAACGAGATGAGTCGCGTCAGGTGTCTCGGGGGCCACACGCAGATTAATCGGGTTCTTGAACACGCGATGAAAGAACACAAAAGCAAACGACTCAAGGCAATCGTCTTCGTTGGCGACGCCCTGGAGGAAGCAGCAGATCATCTATGCCACCAGGCTGGTCAGCTAGGTGTACTAAATGTTCCACTCTTTATGTTTCAGGAAGGATCTAATTCCAGGGTTAAATCTGCGTACCAGCAAATGGCACAATTATCCGGTGGTGCCTACTCGCCATTCAATCTGCAGAGCGCCAGTGAACTGAAGGATCTTCTGGCTGCGGTCGCAGTATTTGCTGCGGGCGGCAAGTCCGCACTAAAAAAACTCACCGCGCTTTCTCCCCCCGCGGCATTGTTAACCCAACAGCTGAAAGACTAGGAGATTCCCCTGGCTCGATTACTCGTCATCGCAATTGTCGCTTTTCTTGTCTTTGTTGCCTTACGTGGCCTTCTGGCGAAAAAGAACCTCACGGTCAGGCAATTTTTTTCTATCTACGTGGCCACGCTTTTTGGACTCATACTGCTTTTTCTTGGTGCAACCGGCCGGTTGCACCCCCTTTACGCCGTCTTCGGTGCGGTTATCCCCTTTCTCTTGCGGTCAGCCACGTTAATCATGCGGGGCGCTCAGTTCGCATCCGTATTTCGATCGCTGAAGGCGGCGATGGGGGGCAATGTCGGGCCACCACCGCAGACCAGTGAAATTTCGTCCCGATACATACACATGGTCCTTTTCCACGATACCGGCATGATGGATGGCACGATCCTGGAAGGACAGTTCAAGGACACAAAACTCTCCCAACTCGAACTGGATCAGCTAAAAGAACTGCTCCGGGAGATAGGCAACGACTCTGATTCCGCTAACCTGCTTACGGCTTATCTGGACCGTGAACACGAGACGTGGCGACCAGGCGAAGAGCGCACAGAACCATTTTCCGGCAGTGAAGACATGTCCGAATCGCAGGCGCTCGACATCCTTGGCCTAAAAGAGGATGCGACAAAAGAAGATATCATTCAGGCTCATCGACGCATGATTCAAAAGGTTCATCCCGACAGAGGTGGATCCACCTACCTGGCAACCAAGATAAATGCTGCAAAAGTTCTGCTCATCAAAATTCGCGGTTAAGGTTAGAAGTTAAGGCTAGAAGTTAAGGCTAGAAGTTAAGGTTAGAGGTTAGAGGTTAGAGGTTAGA
>DTZW01000457.1 GCA_012961165.1 Gammaproteobacteria bacterium
TCTTAAAGGGTTTACCCACCGGTATTTGTGGGCTTGGATATCCGATGATCAGCAGGCGTTAGCAACCCTGATCGATACAGGCTTTCACAAGTCAGTAATCTTGGCCGACTTGTCCGTAAACTTGAATATGCACGTTGCATCGTCGTTGGGAGACGATGCTACAAAATCGTCCCATAATTGGACCACGGTGCGACTGACCTCACCTGTTATCCCCGCTTCATTGCAGCCTTCAAGATAAAGAGAGATGTCTTTGAACATTAGTGAATTGCTAAAACCAGTATTAAAGAGACCGGTTACTACCTGGCGCGGCACTTTGTCCAGAGTCGCGGTATTCATACCAGTAGAGACGTTGATGACATCACACATTTTCTGCAGATCGAGGCCCTGCGCCTGTCCATAGTGCAGCGCTTCGCTGGATGCTACGAGCGCGGTCGCGGACAGGAAGTTATTCAGCACCTTGAGTGTCTGAGCTTGACCGGGTTCAGGCCCGATCAGAAATTGGTTGGCGCTGAAGCACTCGAGGATGGGCAGTACTTCGTCGTATAAGGCCTTGGATCCAGCGCATATTACGGCGAGTGTGCCGGCAACAGCACCTCGAACACCACCGGATACTGGGCTATCCAGATACTTGAGTTCAGAGTTACGAACGAGGTTTGCGATCGACTGGCTTGCTTTAGCACCGATAGTCGACGTGTCCACGATGGTTATCGGGCCCGGTCCATGGTCGTTTAATAACTGTTTAACAACTCCCTGGACAGCGTGCCGGTCGGGCAGGCTAAACAGCAGTACCGTGGTTTGTCGGATCAAATCCCCCAGGCTATCGACGTATAGCAAATGCTCCCTGGGCTGACGCCGCGACTGATCGATCTCGTACCCCGCGACATCGTATCCCGCCTTTATCAGATTTTCGGCTATGGGATAACCCATATTTCCCAGCCCGACAATGCCGACGGTTTTTCGTGTCTTCATCAGTTAATTATCCTGTTAATCTTTACAGTGACTCAGTGATATTTCACAGGCCGGCGAACTCTGGTACTCCAGCATGTCTGCGGTGCGCCAAGGCCCTGTAGACTCTCACACCAGGTATCCGGGTCCAGAAAATCGCGTTCCGGTTTGGCAGACAACAATAGCTCATCCTGGAGAAAATATCATGGCTGATCCTGAGTCTTATGCAATTTCTGCGTTGTGTTATGCAGTTCGTACCAATCGCAAACACCACGAGAACTTTATTGGCAGTGCCTGGACAGACCCCATGCACGATCAGGATGAACCCATTGCCTACTATGTATGGGTTTTAAAAAACGCCAATAGGACTGTAATCGTAGACACCGGTTTTGATAAAGCCGAATGGAGTCGGCGGACCGAAGCTTCCGGTGGCATCTGGCAGTGCGAATACGATAAGTCACCTGCACAAGGGCTGGCAAGTATGGGGATCGATACAAGGCAGGTGCAGGACGTCATCGTGACCCATCTGCATTATGACCATGCGGGCTCACTCGATGATTTTCCGACTGCCCGGTTTCATCTTCAGGAACTCGAGATGCGGTATGCGACTGGTCCGCATATGGGTCATGGCTATTTGGCTGGCGCCTATACGGTGGATCATGTGGTTCAGATGGTGCGAAACGTATACAGGGGGCGGGTTGTTTTTCACACAGGAGACAGTGAGATAGCGCCCGGTATCAGCGTTCATCATGTGGGCGGC
>DTZW01000458.1 GCA_012961165.1 Gammaproteobacteria bacterium
TGCCAATCCATCGGCCCGGTACTGGCCGCGGGATTCGCGCTGGCACATATCTTTTCGGTCGACGATGAAGCTGTCGGGGTCATTGAATATTTTAGGATCTCTATTGGCTGCGGCAGCGGAACAGACAAGTTGGCCTCCTTCAGGGATCAGGCGGCCGAAGCGCTCAACCTCATGTCGCGCGTACCGATGTGCAGAGAGTACGGGCGTCGAGTGCCGCAGTGTTTCAAGGTAAGCCAGTTTCATCAGGCGTCGATCGGATATCGCCTGTTGATGTTCTTCAGGATGGGTTAACAGCAGGAACCAGAGGTTAGCCAGTGCGCCGTGCAGTGTTTCGTGATCTCGTTCCAGTAAGGTGACAACGATGTCCCGGACAGTGACAGGCTCGTCACCTGGTGCCAATTGAATCATCACTGAGATCAGGTCTTCGCCGGGTTGTTTTTTTCTCTCCGCTACGATGGGTTCAAGATAATGGGTGAGCTCATCCAGCGCTTTCTTGCCATCGTCCCGCAGGCTGGGGTTCCATGATGTCCCACGTTGCATTCGCCAGAAAAGAGCGGTGAACTGTCCAGCATCGGCGCCCGGTATGTCCAAAGACGTCAGCAGCAGGTTCATCGCAAAGCGTGCAGCAAACTCAGTGGCAAGATTGCCATGACCTTTTTGCGCCAGACCAGAGGCAATTGTTGTTGCGATTTCTTCAGCCTGCGTATCGGTGAATGTCTCTTCAGCTTCCAGTAAAGGCAATTCCTCGTTCAGGTTGCGTCCTGGGTTTTCAAGGCCATAAGTCCAGGTCTTGGGCCGCGTTTCGAAATTCGCCTCATCGGTGAAGATTGAGGTGACATCATTGTATTCAGAGATCCAGTAGCTGTTGGATAGCCAGTCGCGGTAGCAGGGATAGTGTTCGCGTAGCACCGCGACGGTGGGATAGGGGTCCTGCCGATAGCTTTCTGAGATCAGTTGTCCCGGTTTGATTTTCTCGGTGCTTTCGCCGACACGTTCCCGCTGGTATATTTCGTAGGTACGATATCTGGGCGAACCGTCGGACCTCCGAGGGTGCTTTCTGATGATAACGCCATTTTTACCGATGACCTGATCGTCTTTTATTACTGAAGCCATTGCTCGTTCCTTACCTCTTTTCCTGCCTCTTATCTGGGCACTCGTACCCTTCAAGACAGGTCGTATTCGAGCCATAACTCACGTACTGAAATGATTCCCATGGGCGCGGGGCTCTTGCCATCAATATCTTTGGGCATTTTATTTTCATTGATGCGAGGGTTCTTCATTCTGCTTAGAAGAATCTTCGATCCAACCACAGCTTCCTGGTGCGAGATCCATGCGCCGGGACAAAGGTGCGGTCCAACACCGAACGCCATGTGACTGCAACGCCCTTCTTTTCGGTAACCGGACCGAAGCAGCTTGCCGTAGTAAAGGTCATCTCTGAATATGTTGAATGACTCGGGTTCCTTGAAGATTCGTTCATCATGATTGGCGGCGAAATCAACCATCTGCATCAGTGATCCTGCAGGTACTTTGACCCCGCGCATCTCAACATCAAATGTGTTGTGTCGGGGCTGTCCGCCAATCGAAGACGAATGCCTAAGCGTTTCGTGAAATGCTTTGTCCCAGTTTCCCCCGTCGTCGATGACCGCATCAAACTGATCCGGGTGCCGGAGCAACAGGGCCCACATGTTCATGATGGCACCCCTT
>DTZW01000459.1 GCA_012961165.1 Gammaproteobacteria bacterium
TTGTGCTCGAGGTTATTCTCGGAAAAAGTTGAGTTTTACAGCACTTGACACCGAAAAGCGTAATCCGTACAACTGCAATCTCTGAACTTCCGCGAGGTCTCCATTTTTGGACGATCTGTCGACCGGGGCCTTATTTGGCTCCATTGCCCTGCTTGTCATCATCTCTGCCTATTTCTCAGGATCTGAAACCGCCATGATGGCGCTTAACCGCTATCGGTTGAAGCACCTATCAAATAAAGGACACGGCGGCGCATCTCGAGCGAGCAAACTTCTGGAACGACCAGACCGACTGCTTGGCGTCATTTTGATCGGCAACAACCTGGCTAACTTTACCGCCGCATCTTTGGCGACCGTGCTCGCCATAAAACTCCTGGGCGAAGATAGTATCGCCGCGGCGCCCATCATCTGCACCATTGTGTTTCTTGTATTTGCCGAGGTTGCGCCAAAAACGCTCGCCGCACTTTACCCGGAGAAGATCGCACTCCCCTCTTCCTACCTCCTGCAATTTCTTCTATGGATTTGTTATCCGTTTGTCTGGCTGGTGAACATTATGGCGAATGGGTTCCTGAAGTTATTTGGTGTCAGTCACGACGATGCCGGTGAAGATAACCTTAGCGTGGATGAACTGAGAACAGTGGTCTATGAAGGGTCCCAGATTGCCGGGCACCACCAGGACATGATGCTTGGTGTACTCGACCTGGGCAACGTCACCGTAGACGACATCATGGTGCCGCGAACGGAAATTATCGGCATTGATATTGATGACGACATGGATGAGATAGTGACCCAACTGCGTTCGATACAGCACACCCGCCTGCCCATATTCAAGGAAGATGTAGACCGTATAATCGGTATGTTACATATGCGAAACGCCGCGCGATTCCTGATTGATGGGGAACTAACAAAAGCTGCACTACTACAGGAATCCGTTGAGCCTTACTTCGTTCCTGAGGGCACTCCGCTACAGAAACAGCTGATTAACTTTCAGAAAGAGAAAGAGCGTATCGCGCTTGTCGTTGACGAGTACGGAGATATCCAAGGAATCGTCACCATCGAAGACATCCTTGAGGAAATTGTAGGCGACTTCACAAGTGATATTGCAGCGACCAGTGTGGATATCCATCCCCAGGAAGACGGGAGCTTCCTCATAGACGGCGGTACGCATATCAGGCTTATTAACAGATCCCTCGACTGGACCCTGCCAGTTGAAGGACCCAAGACGCTCAACGGCTTAATCACCGAGTATCTTGAGACCATCCCTGACGCAAACGTCTGCTTCACCATCGAAGGCTACCGATTCGAAATCATCCAGATCCAGGACAATATGATCCGGACGGCCAAACTCTCTGAACCTCCGGAACCATTCTAGAGGCTCACCCCGTCATCCCGACCGGAGCGCGAAGCGCGGAGTGGAGGGATCTCTGCCCAACAATACTACGAGACTCCGACTAGGGATCCTTCGACTCGCAGTCTGCGCTGCTCGCTCAGGATGGAAATAGAGATAGCCGAAGGCTATCTCTATTTCCACTTCCTGTTAATCGCTGCGATAATAGACTTGAAAGCAGCCGTGGTCGTGTTCTGGCTGATACCAACACCATAGTACTTGTTGCCATCCTCATCGGTGATCGCAAGGATACAGATTGCCTGGGCCTCGGAACCTTCATTCAGGCCGTACTCCTGATAATCTGCAACATTCAGCGGTTCATTCAGCGTTGCAACCATCGCGTTGATAAACGCATCAATTGGACCCGAGCCAACGCCACTGACATCAACTTCATTATCCGCAACCCGGATCTTCGCCTGGCAACTCTCACTATCATTTCCTTCATTTTGAATCTGGTAGTCCAGCAACTGGTAAGGACCCTCAACTTCAATGAACTCGTTGACGAAAGCCTGCCAGATAACATCGGGTTTGAGTTCTCCACCATCCGCTTCCGAGATCGCCTGCACAATAGGACTGAATTCGAGCAGCACTGATCTCGGCAGTGAAACGCCGAAGTAATTCTCAAGGATGAAGGCAACCCCGCCCTTACCGGATTGACTGTTCACTCTCACCGTTTCACGGTACGAGCCACCAACATCGGAAGGATCGATGGGCAGATAGGGCACTTCCCAAGCGCTATCACTACCGGATTCAACAAACTCCATACCCTTTTTTATGGCATCCTGGTGAGATCCTGAAAACGCCGTGAAAACAAGTTCACCTGCATACGGTTGCCTGACGTGAATCGGTATCTTGGTGCACTCTTCAGATATCGCGACAATCTTCGACATTTCACCAAAGTAGAGTTGCGGATCGATACCCTGCGAAAACAGGTTCATCGCCATGGTAATCACGTCCAGATTACCGGTGCGCTCACCATTACCGAAAAGTGTACCTTCTATCCGTTCCGCTCCGGCCATCAGCCCAAGCTCGGATGCTGCAACGCCGGTTCCTCGATCATTATGGGTATGCAAACTGATGACAGCATTTTCACGATGAGGCAGATGTCGCGTAAAATACTCAATCTGATCCGCATAGACGTTGGGAGTTGCCATCTCAACAGTGCTGGGCAGGTTCAATATAATCTTGTCATCGGCGGTGGCCTGCCATACATCCATCACAGCTGCGCAAATCTCAACTGCAAAATCCATTTCGGTCGCCGTATAGCTCTCGGGGGAGTACTCAAGCGTGAGATGAGTACCTGATGCAACCAGTGCACGGGTATTGTCTTTGACTACCTGGGTCGCATCGGACGCCAGCTTAATCACTTCCTCACGACTCATGTTAAACACAACCTTTCTTTGCAAGGTTGATGTTGAGTTGTACAAATGAAAGATAACTCGCTTGGCGCCTGCAACTGCCTCACAGGTTCGCCTGATTAATTGCTCTCTTGCCTGGCACAACACCTGGATCGTGACGCCATCCGGAATACGATCTTCTTCGATGATCTTTCGGACGAAATCAAAATCGGTTTGTGATGCGGCGGGGAAACCCACCTCAATTTCCGTGAATCCAATGTCCAGCAGCAAGTCATACATTTTCTGCTTTTCGTTTGGCGTCATGGGTTCAATCAGCGCCTGGTTGCCATCTCGCAAATCGACACTGCACCAGCGCGGGGCGTCAGTAATGACCTTGTCCGGCCAGGTTCTGTCAGGCAAGGGAATGGGCTTAAAGGGTTTGTATTTCTGGAACGGCATCGTCTTTCGCGTGACTGCGCCACTCGTTCGAGAGGCATTTGTCGATTGATCTTCAGCATTCATTGTTGGTATCTCGAGTATTCAGTTGGGAAGCTGCTGTTTAAGCAGAGGTCGAGCAATGCAGGAGTTTGGAAGGCCGCCTACAACGGCAGTCGTAGCAGCGCCAGAAGACCAGGCGCAGACGCAAGCAGCAGAGCGGGTCTGCTGGCTGTTGGAACCGTGTCATTATTAACAGTGTTCATTGTCTGCTTTATCGGTATTAATCGTATTTATTCTTTCAAGGGCAAAACTATAGCTTGCTCAGCATAATTTGCAAGTCTAACGATCCTACTCGGGGCCATATTATTTCAGTGGTTTAAGGTCTTTCCTGAATCGCTTGAAGTTTCTTACGTACCCCTGTGCACTCATTAAAAGACCCTTAATTGCCGCCTCGTTAAGCTCACGTACGATCTTTCCGGGAGACCCCATTACCAGGGAACCATCAGGGATTTCCTTACCTTCAGGGATCAGCGCATTGGCACCGATCAGGCAGTTTTTACCTATCCTGGCCCCATTCAGGACTACGGCATTTATGCCAATCAGGGAGTTGTCTCCAATTGTGCAGCCATGAAGCATCACCTTATGACCTATTGTTACACCGCGCCCGATCGTCAGAGGCATACCCGGATCAGTATGCAACACCGAGCCATCCTGAACGTTGGAACCTTCGCCTACGGTAATAACATCGTTGTCGCCACGCAGCACCGCGTTGAACCAGACACTTGCATCATTTTCCAGAACTACAGACCCGAGTACCGTCGCGCTATCTGCAACCCAGCAGTCCCCATTCATTTCCGGCGTCTTGTCCCCCAGCGCATAGATCATGATTTATTAACTCCTGATTGTTCTTACGAATACTATTTGCGGAAACTCTAGCATACTGCCACGTCAGTCAACGGCTACTTCAACCCAACCTTCATGAACTCTACGACTATCATTGAAGTCAGCCCCCATATTTCATGCCCATCAAACTTGAATGCCGGAACCTGATGAGATTCCCCGTATCTGGAAATATCGTCAATACGGACAGGTATTGCAGTCGAAAAATAGGCCAAGGGAACTTCAAACACTGATGCAATTTCATCAGGATTCGGACGCAATTGAATTCCCTGGCAAACAATCCCCACGTAGGGCTTTACCAGCAATCCATGCTTGGAAATAAAAGGCCGAAGCGATCCAATGACATCGACATCTTCAGGAGAGATCCCCAACTCCTCTTCACTTTCCCGCAGCGCGGTGAACTCCAGTGAATGGTCCGTTCGATCCTCCTTGCCTCCAGGAAACGCTACCTCACCGCCATGACTACTCAGCCCACCGGCCCGCTCGGTTAACAGGATACGCAGGCCTGAAGTATCCGTCAGAATGGGCACGAGCACGGCGGCACGAGCCCGTGCATCGTGAATTGAATGAAGCTCAGCTGGTTTGTGCTGCTGCAGGTTTTTCCTAATGTCGCCGATCACAAGCCATCCTATATACTAGGTCACATGAAATATTGTAGCCAATGCGGCGACACTGTGTCGCACATCGTTCCCGAAGGGGACAACCGCCCAAGGTATGTTTGTACGTCCTGCAAAACCATCCACTACCAGAACCCCAAGGTGGTAGCCGGTTGCCTGCCATTTTTTGAAGACAAAGTGCTTTTGTGTAAACGTGCGATTGCACCTCGCAAGGGCTATTGGACCCTGCCCGCCGGATATCTAGAAAACGGCGAGACAACATCCCAGGGGGCACTTCGAGAAACCATAGAAGAAGCCAATGCCAACGTTGAACTCCTCGATCTTTACACCTTGTTCAGCTTGCCCCACATTTCCCAGATCTACCTGTTCTATCGGGCACGACTGACAGATCTTGATTTTTTTCCAGGGGAGGAGACCCTGGAAACGAGACTATTTTCTGAACACGAGATTCCGTGGAACGAATTGGCTTTCCCGGTCATCACCGAAACCCTCGAACATTACTTTCAGGACCTGCCGAAGAACCACTTCCCAATAAGGTCACAGGACATCGTGATCGACCGCAAACGGCACCCGATCAAATAGCTGATATTAATTGAAGACTAGCCGACCCAGGCGCGAGCATTCCTGAAAAGGCGCATCCAGGGCGCGTCCTCTTTCCAGTCATCCGGTCGCCATGAATATTGCACTGCCCTGAACACCCGTTCAGGATGAGGCATCATGGCCAGTACCCGACCATCTTCACTGGTTACAGCCGTTAATCCGCCGGGGGACCCATTCGGGTTGCTGGGATAGCTCTTGGCAGGCTCACCATAATGATCGGAAAAACGCATCGCAATTTGCTCGTTGCGCTCAAGCTCGTCCATCGCCAAACTGGTCATGGTCGCTCGACCTTCACCGTGACTCACCACAATCGGCAGCAAAGCGCCGCGCATACCCGTCAGGAAAATCGATTGCGTCTTTTCGATACGTACGAGTGACAGCCGTGCCTCAAACTGTTCTGACTCGTTACGAATAAACTTGGGCCAGGAATCTGTCCCTGGAATCAGTTCTTTTAGCGTTGCCAACATCTGGCACCCATTACACACGCCCAGGGAGAAGGTGTCGGGTCTATTGAAGAAACGCCGAAATTCGTCCCGAACCCTGGAATTGTAAAGAATGGATTTTGCCCAACCTTCCCCCGCACCCAGGACATCGCCATAGGAAAATCCGCCACAGGCCACCAGACCTTTGAACTGTTGCAACGTTGTTTTTCCTGAGATCAGCTCACTCATGTGCACATCAACCGCAGTGAATCCAGCGCGAGTGAAAGCCACCGCCATTTCCACCTGACTGTTTACACCCTGCTCTCGGAGTATCGCCACCCGGGGCCTGATACCGGTTGCGATCATCGGCGCGGCTATATCCTGATTGATATCGAATTGATGTTTGACTGATAGCCCCGGATCATCATCTTCACCGACAGTATTGAATTCTTCCTGCGCACACTTGGGATTATCGCGCAGCCCTTGAATCTGGAAACTGCCCCGCGCCCAATGTATTTCCAACTCTTTTCTGGACGACAAAATGAGCTCTTTCTTTCCCTGTTTGATACTGATCGCCTGATCAAGGCGGACACGTGCAATTTCCTGCCCGGTCAATCCATGATTCGCGAGCTCTTCCATCACTCTTTCCAGAGTCTTGGTCTGTACCTGAATCGCAACGCCGAGTTCCTCGTTAAAGAGGAAATCAATCGGGTCATTCCCAGAGGGAACGACAATGTCCAGGCCGGTTCGCGCTGCGAATGCCATCTCCAGCAACGTCGTGATCAAACCTCCGTCAGACCGATCATGGTATGCCAGTACCTCGTCCCAGTTTTTCTGCAGGAATTGGAAGAGTTTTTTGAGCAGTTCAGGATTTTCCAGATCGGGAGCTTCAGTTCCCATTGTGGAATATGTCTGCCCCAGGATACTTCCACCTAAACGCTGTTTGCCTTCCGCAAGGTCGAGCAAAAGTATGACTGTTTCATCCGGCAACGGATAAAGTTCCGGCGTTACTGTTTCCCGAATATCAGAAACGGGTGCAAAGGCTGAAACGATCAGCGATACCGGTGAAGTCACCGCCCTGAAATCACCATCTTCCTGCCAGCGGGTCTGCATCGACAGGGAGTCCTTACCGACAGGTATGGTGATACCAAGCGCCGGACACAGCTCCATGCCGACTGCTTCAACGGCGTCAAACAACGCTGCATCTTCACCCGAAGCGCCTATCGCGGCCATCCAGTTCGCCGACAAACAAATGTCTTCGATTCTCTCAACTCTTGCGGCAGCAATATTGGTAATTGCCTCGCCAATTGCCATGCGCGCCGAGGCTGCACTGGACAAGATAGCCAGCGGAGTTCTCTCACCCATCGCCATCGCCTCACCGGTATACCCGGAAAACCCTGAGGCGGTCACCGAGACATCTGCAACGGGTGTTTGCCAGGGACCAACCATCTGGTCACGGGCGACAAGCCCGCCAACAGAGCGGTCACCGATAGTGATCAAAAATTTCTTACTGGCGACAGTAGGATGACTCAATACCCGGAGCAGCGCCTCACCCAGATTAATCCCGGATTGCAGCGGCTTTGTTTTTACAGATTCACGAGAAACGGACTTGTGTAGTTTCGGTGGCTTACCAAACAGAACGGATAAGGGGATATCAACCGGCGAACCGCCAAGCATTGAATCGGACACTTCAAGCTGATCGCCTTCTTTAGCTTCGCCAACAATTGCATAAGGACATCGTTCCCGTTCACAGATCTTCGCGAAACGTTCGACATCCTTGACCGGGACCGCAAGCACATACCGCTCCTGGGCTTCGTTGCACCAGATTTCACGCGGTGTCATACCAGGCTCAGCATTCGGGATTTTTCGAAGCTCGAAAGAACCACCGACACCACCGTCCTTGACCAACTCAGGAAGGGCGTTCGACAGTCCACCCGCGCCAACGTCGTGGATGAACTGAATGGGATTCTCACCCCCCAATTGCCAGCACTGGTCGATAACTTCCTGACAACGATGCTGAAGCTCTGGATTCCCGCGCTGCACACTCGCAAAGTCGAGGTCCGCGGTGCTTTCTCCTGATGCCATGGAAGAGGCTGCTCCACCGCCTAACCCAATCAACATCGCAGGACCACCGAGTACAATTAGTGCTGCACCGACCTCAATACTGTCTTTCTGAACATGTTCTGCCCGGATGTTCCCCAAACCGCCGGCGATCATGATGGGCTTGTGGTAACCGCGAATCTCGCCATTCACCTCCTGTTCGAAGGTCCTGAAATACCCGGTAATATTAGGGCGACCAAATTCATTATTGAAAGCTGCACCGCCGATGGGTGCATTAATCATGATATCCAGGGCGGACGAAATTCGCTCTGGTTTACTGGCGGCCATTTCCCAGGGTTGTTTCGAGCCGGGAATATTGAGATTGGAAACCGTGTAGCCCGACAACCCTGCCTTCGGTTTACCGCCCCGGCCGACGGCTCCTTCGTCCCTGATTTCCCCACCAGAACCGGTTGCTGCGCCGGGGAAAGGCGCTATTGCTGTCGGGTGGTTGTGGGTTTCCACCTTAATCAGGATGTGAACGTCTTCCTGATACTCCTTATACTCCCTGTCGCGAGGGTCCGGGTAAAAACGGCTGGATGGATGTCCCGAAATAACCGCCGCATTATCTTCATAGGCAGACAACACCCCTTCACCGTTGGTCTTAGCGTAAGTGTTTTGAATCATGTCCATCAACGAATGATCTTTTTCCTCATCATCGATGGTCCAGCTGGCCCGAAACGTTTTGTGCCTGCAATGTTCGGAATTCGCCTGCGCGAACATCATCAGTTCCACATCGGTAGGATTGCGGTTCAACTCAGTGTAAGCATCTTCCAGGTAACTGATTTCGTCACTGGTCAGCGCCAGGCCAAGATTGATGTTGGCGTTCTGCAACGCCAAAGTCCCTTGACCAAGTAAATCAACCCGCCCCAACGGACCAGCCCCTTGCACTTCGAACAGGTATCCGACCTCCGTCGTGTCGACAACTTCCTCGGTCATCCGGTCATGAATAAACGGATCGGCCGCATTAGGTTTGTCTGCGTCAATGCGATACGCGATACCGCGCTCAATCCTGATGACCTTGTCCAGGCCACAGATTCGAGCAATATCACTTGCTTTTGAACTCCAGGGTGAGATGGTGCCACTTCTTGGCACAACCAGGCGCAACAGATGATCGGACTGCATCAGCTCGCGGCGCTGGTTCTCCTCTGCGCCATAGCGCAGTAAGCCAGTCAAGACAGCTAGATCCTGCTGATTAAGCTTTTCGTTCAGATCGACAAAATGCATGAACTGTGTGTCAATCCTGTTGACATTCAGGCCCTCAGCGGCCAATTCAGAACGAAGTTTGCTAACCCTGAACGACGACAAAGCAGTCGGACCCGGAAAAACCAGCATTACCATTAGTTTCTACGCTCCTGAAAAAAAGCTGACATCAACGCTTTGCATTCCTTTTCTAGCACACCTTCAATCACAGTAACTTTGTGATTCAGGCCCGGATTATCCAATACCCTGGAGGACGAGCATACCGCTCCCGCCCTTGGTTCTCTTGCACCGAATATTAGCTGCTCAATTCGGGCGTGAACAAGCGCGCCAGCGCACATGGTACAGGGTTCAACGGTCACCACCAGCGTGCAGCCCGGTAAACGGTAGTTCCCCAGGGTTTGCGCTGCATCCCTGAGCGCCATGATCTCTGCATGGGCTGTCGGATCATGACCGCTAATGGGCTGATTGAACCCCCGACCTATAATTTGGTTTTCACGAACGACGACCGCACCCACGGGCACTTCATCGTGCCGGGCTGCTTCCCCGGCAAGCCCCAGAGCAACCTGCATCCACTCTTCGGACATCAATCCCACGCTATTATTACCAGCGTTTTAGTGGATTTATTATCAATCGAGGAATGCGCCGAGTGCGCAAAGCTAAGGGCTGAGGATCGAGCTGTCATAACGTCTGTCGTTTCTCAAGTTCAACACGCGGCGGCCTCATCACATCATCTACCAGCACCGACCGCGCGAATGGATTTCACCGGCAAATTGACTACAAATGGCAAGCAAAGGCAAGCTGAAATGGGCGATAAGGCACAGTAAATTTCCTGTCAGCAGGTGCTTGGGTTTTGGGCCGCATTTTTAGGGTAGTTCGAGCCCGATGTTAACGATCA
>DTZW01000460.1 GCA_012961165.1 Gammaproteobacteria bacterium
GATTTCAAGGCCAAAACCGGGCGTTACCCAACCCACTACGCCGCTCAGTCCTATGACGCAATCATGCTGATCAAGAGCGGTGTAGATGCTGTCAATGGCAACACGGACGATCAGGACGGAATTCGTGCAGCCATGAGCAAAGCCGATTTCCCAAGCGTCCGCGGGAAATATCGCTATGGGCCAAACCACTTCCCGATTCAGAACTTCTATCTTCGCACGGTTAAAGCCGATGCCAATGGGGATTGGTTTGTGTCATATGTATCTACCGTTCTTACAGATCACCAGGATAGCTACCACGATCAGTGCCATTTATAGCGCTGTTCTCTCGTTCCTGGTAAACGCCCGGCAGGTTGATTTAAAACCTGCCGGGCGTCTTTACATCTCGCTAATTGAAAGATAATCATGGACTGGACACTGCTGGCCGTACAACTACTGAACGGCCTACAGTTGGGAATTCTGTTGTTTTTGCTGGCATCGGGACTAACGCTGATCTTCGGCATTATGGATGTGGTGAACCTTGCGCACGGCTCACTGTACATGGCCGGTGCATTCCTGTGTGCCACTTTCACACAATGGTTTGACTCGTTTCTTCTAGGCCTCCTCGCGGCACTGCCGGCAGTCGCGATTATTGGCCTTGTGGTTGAACTAATCGTAATCCGGCGTCTTTATCAACGCGACCACCTGGATCATGTGCTGGCTACGTTTGGCCTGATTCTGGCATTTGACGCCTTGACACAGATGATCTGGGGGCCCGATGGACAGGTGATTCCACTGCCAGCCTGGCTCGATGGGCAAGTCATGCTAACAGCCGATATCGTGTTACCCACCTATCGACTTGCAATCATTACGACTGGTTTGCTCGTTGGCATTGGCCTTTTTGTGCTGGTTACCCGAACCCGACTAGGCATGCGCATCCGCGCCGGCGCAACTAACCGAACTATGATCAGCGCGTTGGGTATCAACATTGGCATGTTATTTTCCATCGTCTTTGGAATAGGCGCCGTACTGGCTGGGCTGGCCGGAATGATGATTGCCCCGATTACTGAAGCATCGATTGGCATGGGCAACCAAATTATCATCGTCGCGTTTGTGGTGATCGTCATTGGTGGGATCGGCTCGATCAAGGGCGCTTTCATCGCTGCAATCCTGGTCGGATTAATCGATACCATGGGACGCTCATATCTCGACGTACTATTCAAACTGTTTATGTCCGCTCAGAACGCTGAAACCTCGGCGCCTGCGATATCGGCAATGCTAATCTACATTCTGATGGCTGTGATCCTGGCCGTTCGACCAACGGGCCTTTTTGGGCCACGCGGCCATTGAGTCCAAGCGCGCCATGAGTTTGCCTACCCTAACCCTGAGAGGCTTTGTCACAGCACTGATGCTTGTGATCCTGGCACTGGTGCCACAGTTAGTAGATCTTACCGGCAATGCCTTTCTTATCGACCTGGCAACGCGTTGTGTCATTCTTGCGATCGCTGCTGTTAGCCTCAATTTGATTCTCGGTTACGGCCGAATGATCAGCTTTGGTCACGCTGCCTACCTGGGCATCGGCGCTTATGCCGTCGGGATACCGGTCTACTACGAAATTTACAATGGCTATCTTCATATTCTACTGGCGATGGCTGTATCGGCCGTATTTGCGCTCGCCACTGGCCTGGTCTGCCTGCGCACCCGGGGCGTGAACTT
>DTZW01000461.1 GCA_012961165.1 Gammaproteobacteria bacterium
GGCCCACTGGATGGCCGACAGTGGCGACACTTGATTGTGAAAACGACTCAATGAGCAACTCCCACGGTGTCAGCAGGCATCATGGTTTTGACCATCGGCGAACCTGCTGGGTGAATATCTCGATGCGGTGGTCTATGGGGATATAAAGGCACAACTGGTTGAGGGGCTGAAAAACAAGAAAGATGAGTTGAAACAGACCAGAATTAGAACGAAGGAACTTGGCAGAGAGAATGGCAAAGATTAAGCGTAGTACAAAAGCATGCTTATACAAGCGTGATCCAAAGGCGATCTTTACTGACCTAGATGGAGAAACAGCCTTATTTCAATTAGAAACCTGCGAATACTTGGTACTCAATTCAACAGGCTCAGCAATCTGGGAGCTGCTTGGAACTCCAATGTCTCTTGAGGATATTTGCAGGCAATTAGCCGAAGACTATGAGGTCAGCCTAGATACATGTAGCCGCGAAACAGAAGCATGGCTGAACATTGCTGTCGAGAAGGGTATTGCTCTGATCGCAACCAATTGATTAGCAACCTCCCATTCATAACGCGTAGGTTGATATACCGAGATATTATCCTGCCAGAAGCCTTGCAGATCCTTCTTAAAATGGATATCTACATGGCCAAAACAAACTCAAATTGAGCCGCAGATTTAGCCATCTGCAGGACCATCATAAGAGAAGCGTTTCATTACCTCCTCCATCACAGAAAACAATCTGCGGCGCTGCTCAATGCTGAGTTGTTCTGCTCCTTCTCCCGTACGACCTGAGCGAAAAAAACGTTCACATCCTTCGGGTTTCTCATCAAAACCACCAGCCTCATCTTCAAGCTTTTTCAAGCGATCGATCGATGTATTTTCCAGAGCTTTATTCACCAACTCTGGTTCATCCGATAACTCAAGAAATCGGGCTAACGCCATAAAAGTTTCCGGGCCTTTTGCCAGCATGTCTTCATAGCGAATGACCAAAGAAGGAACTTGCGTTTGTTCGACCCAAGAGAGCACATGCTGTCCCCAACGACCCATATGTTGCCGTACCTGATGGCCACCATGATTCTCATGTGGCACTAATCCAGCCGATGGATCCAAAAGGAAGTTCACACATCGAGCCAAATCCCAAGAAAAGAAATGGCTCAACGACACCGCCACATCTTCAGGGTGACGCAAGAAATAAACAACTCCCTTGCAACCCGCTGTGCTGACGACTGGCCTGCCCTTTGAATCTGGCGAGCGAAATGCATCATGCACCTTATGAAATCGTTCACCTTCTGCAAACAGCCAAGCTGTTTCACCAGCTCGCCCCCTTAATGGATCCAGCTCAGCAAAGCTGAGGTCGCAAGTATTGATGCCCAACTGATCATTTAACCAGTGACGTGACGATGCAATCGCACCAGTGTCTACATCCCTATTTAGATTGAGCTCGTCCTCCGCTCCCTCCTCACCTGAAAGCCGCATCAACTCGGTAATGAATACTCGACACCATGTGTTGCCAGATTTGGGATAAGAAGCCAGATACCAATAGCCTTGATCGTTGATCGCCATCACTTTTCTGCCTTTGATTCAGCCTTCGACAAGGATTCCGACTCAGGCTCACTCTGCTTAGGAGCAAGCGAAATGGGATCGAGAAGATTTGCATATTTCAAGGCTATTTGCATACGTTTGACATCATCCGGAAGCTGTAAACGATGCAGGCCAACGCTACGCACTAAGGCAGCAGCATGCAAAAACAACTGTTGTTCTTGCTCCATACCCCGGTAAAAACGTGGCTGAAATGCCTGATTACGTAGCTGCAGTAAGGCTGCCTGCTGTCTCAACACAGGCCAAGCAAGTATTCTCAACCCTTCTTCCTCTTCATCCTTATCGCCCTCCTTGTCTCGACGAGTGATGCCATAAATCACCGCCAAAGGAGCGGGCTGATTGGAAGTTGAAAGATCAGTAGGCATTAAGGAGAAACGCTGCAAGCCTTTACGAACAACTGGCATCTGCTTCCAGTCCAGATCTAATTCCATGGCGGCGGCGTGCCATAACTTGAGCTGCTGCATGCCTGGCCAGACCATCCCCTGCGGATCAATCAGCGTGAGCTCACTACTCAGCAATTGCCAGCCTTGTTGATGAAGGCACCAGGCCAAGGTCGATTTACCGCTAGCAGGCGCACCTAACAACAACACTGCCTTTCCATCTCTAACCAATGCTGTTGCGTGCAGTATCAGGCTGCCGCGCTGAATCATTAAGGCCCCAATGGCACTACCAACAAGAAACGTTCTCAAATCGCGATCGCTGACGCTGTCATCCCATCGCTGCCAATAGATAGAACGGCCTTGATGAACACGAAACCAGCCGATTCCTTCAAGCTCTAAACGCCAATCATTGGGGGTCATCTGCACAGTTGGTGTGCTGTGCTCACTGGGATTCAACTCAGGCCAATCTTCTCTAGTTGAAGAAGTGATGCTCACCTGATCAACAACAGACTCAGGGTTGAGATCTACCCCCAACTCAGGCAACGACAAATCGCTTGATATCGCCAGGCCAAAAGCTGTGTAGGTATTAGCGGAGGGTGTGACTAAAGCCATCAACAGCCAAGCATAGAGGCCAGGACTACGGCTGAAATCATCAAGATCTTAAAGGAGCGCATGCATTATCCCTCGGATCGAAAACATGTATGAAGTATCTGCAATACCCACCTTTAGAGAAAGCAAGATATAAGCAAAGGCTTGGTATACACCAACTGACATCAAAACAGAAGGTCACTTCTCAATTGCTTCATTTGCAACAACATAGTGCAATGCTCAGCGAGTCTGCAAAGGCAAGTGCCAAAGCTCGTATCCTAGATGATTAATCCCGAGCATTCTAAATCCAAGGCGAAAAAAATATCTTCGCAGCGCAGGCATTCTTAAGCCAGGATTAGCATTCTTCACCAACAAATAACGCGCACGGGGGTCACGAGAATCCACAGCGGCTTTCATTCTTAGCCCAGCTTGGTTAATTGCTTTATTTATATGTCATCTATAAGATGTTGCTGAATCCATCCCAGATAATTACCCAATTTCAAAGTTCAATACCAGTGCAGCGTTCCATTCGTCTCTCCTTATCGCTTACAGGCGTTGCGGCGCTTGCGCTATCCAGCGCACCCTTCCTTCCCGCTGTAGCAAAAGAAGAAAACCCACCTGATGATCTTATGGCAATTGAGGTCAATCTTAAAGATGTAGTCAGGTTCGATTGGAGCCTTCGAGGCGCAACGCAAGGCGCAGGCACCCCCAACCAGGCAGGGGTTGGCTTCTTTGCTCCCTTGTTTATTCAAGACAATAACGTTTGGTTTCTGGATGCTCAGGCCAATGCCAACTTCGCTGATTTTGATGGTTATAGCAGTATTATTAATACCGATGTGGCGGGCGTCTCGCTTTCCACCTCGACCCGCTTGGGTTACCGCTGGCTAAACGACGACCGCTCTTGGATGTATGGAGTCAATGCTGGCTATGACAGTCGTGATATGGATACCGGTAATGCTGATACAGGCGTCAAGGTTACAAATAAGCAAGATGTCTCCTTCCGGCAGGTTGCTGTAGGATTAGAAGCAGTCTCAAATACTTGGCACTTCAATGCCTATGCACTTGTACCCATAGGTGATACAGAAAAGACACTGAATAATAAGTATGAGGGTGGCGCGCTCGATACCTATGGCTTAGATGTGGGTTACCAGATCAATCCTGACGTCAACGCGTCTCTTGGTTACTACTACCAGCGGGGTGATCTAGATGAAGCTGATGGATCAGGCATCAATGGCCATCTGGCTTATGACCTGGGTAATGGATTAACCTTTGGCGCGAACCTCTCCTACGACGAAGCCTTTGATACCAGAGTTTCAGGCAACATCAGCTATCGCTTTGGTAACAATAACTACGCGACTCCCAGTCCCAAGAAAGAATGGAAGGCGCCTGTTATCCGAGCACTAACAGAAGCTGTTAAACATAGAGACGTTAGGGTTCATGATGGTTATAGCTCTGCTTCTGGTTGTTCTCCTAACGGCTATTCCGTTGAATATATTTATTGTTACACCGGGGGAACTCCGAAAACGCCATATTCAGCTTGTTGGGGTAAAGGCTCGGCCTGCGTCAGACCAAACTCTTAAAAATTGCTACACGACCAGTTATGCAGTCACCAAGAAAACCTACTCGGTAGGGTAAGATTCAGGGGTATTGCAAAGAAAAATCCAGTTGAGGCACTATGATTATCGTATTAGTAACATTTCCAATCTCGTCAGAGTTGGATGCGGCTTCACTAAAGGACAAATTCCTGGAGACCGCACCAATTTACAGGGAGGCGCCAGGTCTTTTGAGAAAGAATTAGATTTTCGATGTTGAAAAACATCGTGCTGGCGGCGTTTACTGCTTCGACACCATGGAGAATGCCAAAAACTGGTTTGATGAACAGAGGATCGAGTGGATAACTCAAAGGTATTCAAAACCAGACCTACAATTCTTTGAAAACCCAGTCTTGGTCCATAACGACAAAGGACAGATCATCTCCTAAGTGATGATTTTCACTACGAAAGCCAATCGGCTGCCACACCATAGACCCAGCTAGCAGATGGAACTGGATAGGCCGCAGTTTATCCTGAAAACGCTAAGCCTCGGACCGCCCCCGTTGTCTTCGATTATGGTTGATGCCGCAAAACTCATGGATTTGGCATATTCATCTGATTGCGTCATTTGCCCGAAGTCCGGAGGATGTTTCTTTGTGTTGGGATGCTTACAATGAAAGACCCGTCGCAGGTTTTCTGCTGCATACTTGCGGAATATGAAAGATAATTGCAGTGCCAATGAAGCGTTATCCTCCCGAACTTTTCTCCAGTGAAGAATTGCAAGATGCTGTCGAGGTAGCCGAACTGGTCAAGTTCGCCTCGATCCACCCGGTGGATGGAACACTTTGCGATCCGGTATTTGCCCCTTTCGTGTGTACTAATCGTAACCAGCCCGCGATTTTTTGCGCTCATCTGGTGCGGTCCAATCCATTGCTGGAGATACTCTCCGGCGGGCCCTTGGCCTGCCGACTGGTGTTTCAGGCCGCCGACGGTTATATCTCCCCCTCGGTGTACGCGGAAAAACTGAAAAGCGCCAAGGTGGTGCCAACCTGGAACTATGTCGCCTGCCAGTTCTACGGAGTACTCGAACAAGTGCCCGACCGCGAGTTGCTCGATCTGCTGGCACACCAGGTAAACGTTTTTGAACAATCCCAGGGTTCCGACTGGAAACTCGAAGATGCCCCTGCCGATTATCTGAAGCAGATGGCCAGCGCGGTGTTTGGCATCCGCTTCACCTCGGAGCGTTGCCGGGCGCACAAGAAAATCAGTCAGAACCGCCCGTCAGATCGAAGCGCGATAATCGCCTGGACGCAAACCCTACACACCCCATTCAAGTCACTGGCCCACTGGATGGCCGACAGTGGCGACACTTGATTGTGAAAACGGCTCAATGAGCAACCCACGGTGTCAGCAGGACACCGAAGCCGACCAGCACCAGCCAGCAACGGGTTGCGGGCTCGGATTGATAAGTTACTGGGTGCGACATACCTTGGTTCCTATCCCGAAACGGTTTGCGTCATTATCTATTTGGGGAACATAGAATGATTTATTGTGCGTAGAGCAGCGAAGTATTGACCTGTGTCAGGATCTAGAGTCGTCGCTGCCTGACACTAGAGATTTGCCACCGGGATTTGATCTGAATCAATAAAGGCAAAGAGGTCTCGGGATAGTGTCACCCCGCACACTCCAGTGACCCGACGGCCCATGCTTTCTAAGTGTTTCTATTCATCTTTGTCTATTGTCTTTGTTTTGCTGCAGCTGATACCAATTCAAATATCGGCGGCAGGTGCGAATGATGCGGGTTATCAGGGAAGTCTTTCCGTGTAACTAACTGTGAGTCGATCGAACCTTCCAGTTCCAAGAATTCGACCCTGTGGCACAACAGGATAGCCCACCCAAATGATCGCAACACGTAACCGAATCAGTTTCGATCCGGAGCTAATCCGGCGTTACGACTTACGCGCCCCACGTTACACTTCATACCCAAGCGCGGACCACTTTGAGAATAACTTTACTGAGAAACACTATCGGCAGGCAGCCGTAACCAGTAACGAGATTCCCATACCGAGCGCCCTATCGCTTTACTTCCATATTCCATTTTGTAATTCACTTTGTTTCTTTTGTGCCTGCAACAAGGTTGTCACCCGGCGCACTGAAGTAGCTGATGAATACCTGGATTACCTGTGTCAGGAGATTCAATTACAGGGCGGTTTGTACGACAACGATAGAGAAGTCGTACAGCTACACCTGGGTGGCGGTACGCCAACATTTCTAACCATGAATCAGATCAAACGACTGCTGCAGAAGGTCGATCAGCATTTTTTGCTTTCAACCAGCCCGGATCGCGACTTCAGTATAGAAATTGATCCCCGTACCGTAGCGCTGGAGTCTCTTGAATCCCTGAGACAACTTGGATTCAACCGGATCAGTCTGGGAGTGCAGGATTTTGAACCCGAAGTCCAGCAAGCGATTCATCGAATTCAGCCTGCAGAAGCCACCCTGGAACTGCTCCAGCACGCCAAGGATATTGGCTTTGAATCCATCAACGTAGATCTAATTTACGGACTCCCGCATCAAACTTTTGAGACATTCAACCGTACGCTCGAACTGTTGATGACCACACCGCCAGATCGGTTATCCGTATTCAACTACGCCCATCTGCCCTGTCGGTTTCCACCACAACGCCGAATCCACGGAAAAGATCTCCCCAGCGCCGAGGAAAAATTGACCATTCTGGAAACCTGCGTTCACTGGTTGACCACAGCGGGTTACAGCTACATCGGCATCGATCACTTTGCACGACCGGAAGATCCGCTGGCCCACGCTCAATTAAACGGTACTCTTGGGCGCAACTTTCAGGGGTATTCCACCCACACAGGCTGTGATCAGGTCGGACTGGGCATATCCTCAATCAGCCAGGTTGGTACGTGTTACAGCCAGAATGTGAAGGAACTCTCACCCTACTATGCCGCGACAAACCATGGTCGACTGAGCGTAGACCGGGGCTTTCAGCTTTCTCCTGACGATGAGATACGAAGACGGGTGATAGAACAGCTGATGTGTTTTAGTCGTGTAAATCTCAATTCAGCCCTGGCGTCATCGGAGAACACGCCAGAAACCTACTTTGCAGGTGAATTTCGGGTACTGGAAGAAATGATAGACGACGGGCTTTTGTCTATCGACGATAACAACACGATCGAGGTTTCACCCTCTGGAAGATTTCTGATCCGCAGTATCTGCAAGGTGTTTGATATTTATTCGGCACCCGGACGCGAGTCACGATATTCCCGACTGATCTGAAGTCGCTGAAAACAGAAGCTGGGGCGGGTCACGCTATGATGGTTGGACCTATACCGGCATTTACCGGCCTCCAGAACCATGAACCTGGCGGTGCAGAGCCTCGAAATCTTGAATGATTACAGTTCTTCCGTTGACGAGCGCCAGATGATGCTCTTTAAGCCGCTTAAAAAGACGGCTGACAGTTTCGGCGGTAAGGCCCAGGTAATTTGCGATGTCATAACGGGACATGCTCAAACGGAGTTCAGTACCTGAAAACCCGCGTTGCCTGAACCGTATAGACAGACTCACAAGAAAAGCCGCCAATCGTTGTTCGGCCGTACGACGGGAAAGCTGCAACAGCATAGACTGATCGGTGGTTATCTCCCGCGCCATCAGCCGATCCAGCTCACGTCGCAGATTAGGGAGCTTGACCACCAGTTGATCGATAGAACTCAGCGGTAATTCACAAACACTACTGTGCTCGAGTGCGACCGCTGAACAGGAATAGTGATCATCAAATCCATCAAAACCGAATAATTCACCTGGCAGGTAAAACCCGGTAACCTGGTCTTCGCCATCAGACGCTGAAATGGTTGTCTTGAAAGAGCCTGACTTCACTGCGTACAACCCCCCGAACACATCCCCAGTCTGGTAAAGAAAATTACCTCGCGCCATTGCTGGGCGCTGATCAACCATCGTCTCAAACTGTTCCATATCGTCCGGCGACAGCGCACGCGGCAGACAGAGTTCAGCCAGGGAACAGTCCCGACAAGTCAGCTTCATAGGGATATTAAAGCCAGAAGAAACAGCAACATAGAGGAAACCAACATTACTTAGATATTTCCTTACATTATAAACAGAAATATCGTTGATTCGGCAGCGCGTACACAGACCCCGCCTCAACCGGTCAACTGGCAGGTGATTTGCCACAAATGCGCCGGTCCTTGACGTAAGTCAAGCGCGCCACCGGTCGATTCCGTCATAAAACCCGTCTTCGACGGCTCGAATCAGCCGTTTACCGACAACCAAGGCGAGGAACAAGTTATGAAGAGTTTTACAGGTGGAGAAAGAATCATATGGTGTATTTCAGCGTCAATCGCAGCAGTTGCCGTGATTGCTCTGACTCTGACCGCCATAAAATGGGTTAGCGCTTAGTGATATCAGTTCGAGCAGAGTTAAGTTACTCTCACCTTGATTGGATGATCCTTACAGTGACGAGTTGTGAAGGACTGAATTAATCAGTGCCTGCCAGAAACTAATCTTTAACTCATACACTAGTACATACGCGCCTGCGCCACGACACACTGCTATACAAGGATGGGTTATGCCCCATGCCTCGTGTTAGCCATTTACCAGATCGACCAGGTCAATATATCGATGTGTTTCACCCGTTCCAGAGCGATGTTTTACTGAATACTTTTGCCCGTCGATTTATCAATATATTGATTGAGAGAAAGTCTCATCTTGGACTTTTTCTGTTTTTCAGGCTTAAAACGTTAACATGAGGTAATTTGAGGAGGGCGGTCAGTTTTTAGCATTCCACCCCAACTTCGATCCCTCAGGCCACGCTAGAATCTTGCTAACAAATCCTAGTTTTCCTATCTATCTTGCAAACGTTTGCCGATCCGTTCCGGGACTCTAAGGTGATCGACCGCCTCGAAAGCCTCATTGCGAGCGGTGCGGGCGACGAGCCTGATGTATTGTCTGCGATCAAGACCGACCCGGGTCGGGTGAGTTTGGACACGCTGAATGAGCCGATACGTCTTGGCAGATTGTTCAAGCTTCCTTAGCCTTAGGTGGTTTTGCCCCGAAGCCCAAACCGGTCAGACAACGATATCGAAGCGTCCGATGACGAACATCAAGCCGTTAGCTTGAAATGCCTGGTGTACGAGAGGTATCGCTGACTTTTTGTGGATTCTCGATATGATCTCGCCACGGGTCTAGAGGGTTTTCTTTGTGTTGGGGTGCTTACAATGAAAGACTCGTTGCAGGCCTTCTGTTGCATACTTGCGGAATATGAACGATACCCCACGCGAAGCGCTCCCCGTGGTCGTAACCACCGGCGAACCTGCTGGTGTGGGGCCGGAACTCGTGGTGCAACTGCTGCAGCAGGAAGTCACTGGCCCGCTGTGTATTGCTGGCGACCCGGACCTACTGCTGGAGCGTGCGGCCCTTTTGGGTTTGCCCCTGGCGCTAAGTAGTGACACGCTGGCTGCGCCCGGTGGTGAGGTAGCTGTGCTGCCGGTTAGCCTGAAAACCTCATCGCAGCCAGGTCAATTGGATATCACCAACGCGCTTTATGTGGTTGAGATGCTCGAGCGCGCTGCTGATGGTTGCCTTAAAGGTGAGTTTGCGGGCCTGGTCACGGGCCCGGTACAAAAAAGCCTGCTGATTGAAGCCGGCAACGACTTCATAGGCCATACCGAGTTTCTTGCCAAACGCGCTGGCGTAAAAACCCCGGTGATGATGCTGGT
>DTZW01000462.1 GCA_012961165.1 Gammaproteobacteria bacterium
ATTTGTAGGCCATGCGCACATTGTCCGCCCCACCGCCTGTGGTTAATCCTTGAATGACCTCAGGGTTGTTGGCGAAATGAGTAACGGGTTCGGCCACGGCCCATGTCAGCATTCCGACACCGATACCGGCACTGAACATCATGGAAAACCAAGAAAAATTAGAAAAATCGGGTTTTTCGCCTGATCGCCCCAGATTAAGCCGCCCCGCCGCTGGCCAAAGTGCCAAGCCGATACAAACACTGACAAAAAGGGCGACAACCCAGATGTACCAAGCTGCAAAATTGGCGAGAATAAGTGTGTTCCAATCGCCCAGTGTCTTGCCCGCCTGGACTGGCCAAAAGATCGCCCAAACGACAAGTGCACTGATAATGATTTTACTGGCAACGGTCACGTCGACGCTAAATCCCCGATAAAAACCGGTCTCCGCGAGCTTAATCGGAAGTTCCGATAAAGCTGGTTTTGGTACCATAATTGATTTCCCGTTGGCTATTATTATCGGAATTAACCAGAGGTTAACCAAGCATCCAAGATAACACGCTTGTTCAATTCATGAAAATTGGCGGGATACGCATGTTAATTCCACGTTTAAAATCGACCTCCAGCCTTAATGTTCTTAGGCGGCAAAGCCGATGCTTTTAATGGCTCATTGACTGAATACGACCGGACAAGATAGTTGACGTTGAACAGGTATCTCTGGTGCAGATGGTATGTCGCCCTGCCCGACCTGAAAACCCTCTTGGCGGTCATCCCAATTGAGCGCAGGCCGTTAGCATTACAACCATTGAACACGTAAAGGTTCAGCACATCACGGCGTCTGAAAATAGGCATTTTAACAGGGACATTCAGTCAATATTCTGAATATTGAAGCAGCATCCGTTGGCCCTTATTTCGTGGTATTAACAACGAGAAAATACAGCCACGCTATTATTCGTTAGATACTGACAAATCTGAACCAGGCCAGTGGGCCAGACAACATGAAATCCAGTACACCCAAATCCCGATTGGGCACAAGACCTCACAAGGTTGTTAACAATAAGATAACCTGCAGGCGCTGCACTTATAGCGCTAAAGCCAAGGCTAATCTTCCTGCTGGTGGCCTAGGTCAATGTCCTCTCCGAGGCGGCCCGCAAGATCCACAATCACAGCCTCCAGTTTCTCAACGCGCGACTCGAGCTGTGCTATGCGGTCAGGCTTGCTCACCGAAAGCGTTGCAGTGGTTGCAGCAACAGTCTCCTCCTCAACCGATGTCACTGTATTTGAGAACAAATGTTGGTATTCGTGATCTTGGCGACCGGCAACGCGAGACAGTCGAGCAATCAATGGTCCCTTTTCTCTATCGAGAAGGTCCTGCAGGGTATCCTTTACAGACTGGTTGTCAGGAAATTCATGTAACCGATTGCAGCGGGTCCGAAGTTCGCCAGGCGTCTGCGCACCGCGCAACATCAAGACGCAGATGATGGCGTATTCTGCAGGGTTTAGCTTTATATCGCCCAACAAGGTGTTGCAAAATCGTTGAGTATATTTGTATACATTACTTTTGGAGCCTTCACTACTGGCGACAAAATGGCGCTCTTCCAAATTCCGGACGATTCGGCCAACGGCACCCTGTTCCAGTTGCATCACAGGCTCACGGCTAGATTTTTGGTTACAAGCGTTCACCAGGGCATTTAACGTAAGAGGATATTGGTCAGGCGTGGTGACTGCTTTTTCCATCAGACAGCCGATGACTCTTACGAACTCTGGAGTGAGTTCTATATTCATTTCTATAGGTTTCCTGTGGCTCGGTTATGGCGATGACGTTAAGTCGTTAAATATAGCTAAGTTATCATTTCCGTCCGCATCCATTTCGGTAGTTGTAGTAGTCAAGCACATAACGCGGGGTCGGGGTAAAGTGCCGGAGTAACACAACCAAGATCAAAGTTGGTCTCGTACGGGCTGTTTACTCCGGCACTTTACCCTGACCCCATCACTCAACCGTCTCCTTTTTACCAATTCGGTTTGCCCACACATTTGCAGTGATGCCATGAGCAACAACACAGAGTGTAACCGTGCAGACAACAGTGTTAACCAGAATCGACTGTGACGGCAGGTTCGCGCCAATGACGATGATCGCAAAGACGATACTCGCCAGTCCTCGTGGACCAAACCAGGATAGGAAGAGTTTAGTTTCGAAGTCTTCTCCTGTACCTGTCAACGCTAACACCATCGGTAACATTCGGATAATTGTCAGGCTAAGCAAAGAATAAACAACTATCTCCACGGTCATGCCTGCCCAGGCAGCACCAACTACGGCTGCACCAAATATAATCCAGGTTGTCAGCGCGAGCAGTTCGGCCATACCTTCAGATGCCAGCACAAGACGGTGAGTCTTATCTTTGGCGAAATGTCCAAAGATCAAACCACCAACAAAGGCTGCGATATAACCACTGCCGTGCAGGCTTTGAGCTGCTGCGAAACAGGCGAGCGCCAATGTAGGCACTGGAATTTGAACCCAGATTTCTGACAGCCAGCCTCGTTTTCCGCACCATTCCAGTATTCGCACTCCAATAAATGTCAATACGATGGCAACGACGATACCGACACCAAGTTCCTGGGCAACCAGAGTCAATGCCAGTTTTGCCGGTCGGTCTTCACCGACCTCACCGGCTGCAAGTGCCAGAAAGACAAACAATATCGGGACACAAAGCCCATCATTCAGACCGCTTTCAGCGTTAAGTCCCTCACGAACCCTCGATGGAACCGCTTTGTTAGTCACCACACCTTTGCCCAGCGCGGCATCGGTCGCAGCTAACATCGTTGCCAGAATACATAACTCAAATATGGATACGTCAGGGAATACTGCGACCCCGGCGCCTACACCAAGCGCAATACACAGAGGCAACCCGATCAGCAGCATTCGTCTTGGAATGAGTGAGTGCTTACGCAAGGTAGTTAGGTCGGCATTTGCCGCATCAATAAACAGCACCAGCGCCAGCGTCATATCGGCTATGATCCGCAACTCAACCGCTTGCAACTTCAAGTCGAGTATTCCAAAACCATAGGGGCCTGCCAATAAGCCAAACCCGATGAACAAGATCGGCCCGGTGATGGCAGTTTTGTCAAGCCTGCCTGCAATCGCACTAAATACGAAAGCAAATACCGCAACTATCGCCAAATTTTGGTACACGAGACTTCCCTCCAGATTCTATTTGACTTTAGAGCATCCTGGTAGAAATATAAACACCCCTACTACAGGAGAGACCTTGTGATTAGACTCGTATTTGCACTTAGACGCCAACCTAACCTGTCTCTCGCAGAGTTCCAGGATTATTGGCTAAACCAACATGGCCCTTTAGTTGCCAGCTTCGCCACCGACCTCAACATACTCCGTTACGTTCAAACGCACACAATTGACTCTCCAATGAATGAAGCGGCACAAAAAGCACGTGGAAAAATGGAACCTCATTTCGACGGTATCGCGGAACTATGGTGGTCATCGGAATCTGAACTTAACGAGCGGATGGGCTCTGCTTCCGGTAAGGCAATGGAGGCTGGCGCTGCTCTTCTTGAAGACGAATCCAAGTTTATAGACTTGCCGAACTCGCCACTCTGGTTCGCCTATGAATACCCCCAGGTCAACCCAGCACCGGAAGACATCACCGCAAAAGTAAAGAGCAACATTCTTCGCGTCTTCTTCCCACTGAGACACCAATCAAAACTGTCTGAAGAAGAGGCCAGGCACTATTGGCTGACCCACCACGGACCCATTGTTCGATCACATGCTGAGGCAACTCGCACTTTGTGTTACCGACAGGTTCACCGTGCCAACTCACCACTCGACAAAGGAATTCAAGAAGCTCGCGGTACCAGGGTTGAATCCTATCTTGGTCACGCAGAAGCCTGGATCGATATGGGGAAAGCACCGAGCACAGATGAAGCTCGTCGAGCCAACGCTGCCTTCATCGCCGATGAGCACAACTTCATCGACATGGAACGATCAACGTTTCTGTTTGGGAAGGAACACACGATCATCGACAAACGATAATCTGCTGCCGCGACAATTTAGAATGCGTAAGTGTAGGCGGCGCTATAAGTGCGAAAGTCTGCGCCAATTCGAGAAGTAATTCCTTCGGTGACACGGAGGCTAACTGTACGCCCAGGCGCAAGAGGAATCGATACAGCCAACCCCGCCCGCCAGTTCTTTTGCCGATCATCTCGCCTGACCCCATCGAGCGTCGTATCCCCGCCGTCGGCATAAATAGCGCCCGCGCCGACCCAAAGACCAGGGGAAAAGTTGTAGATCAATGTTGCACGAAATAGCCCGATAGGATCCTGCTCAAGCTTACGGGTTCCTAATAACTCATCGTTGTGCGAATTCCAGGAAACGCCAATGGCAGACTCAATAATCCAGCGATTAATCTTTCTCGAAACGCCGAGCTGACCAACCACATTCCACCGATTGGACCCGACATTAAGCACCTTGTCTTCAACGTATCGACCCAAGGGCATGCCAACACTAATGCTGGCCCCAACAATAGTTTTTTGTTGATAGGTCGCATATTCCTTACGTGTGGTTGCGGGTGCACCGTAGAAGTTAACCGACAGACGAATTCTGGGATCACCAAATCCCGGTCTTCTTCCTGAGACCGGTTCGCCGAGATACAACCCTTCGAGGTCGATGTCGGCGTAGGGTATTGCAAAGGTTAATAATGCAGACTTACCTGCGATATTTAGACCGCGTGAATAACTCAGCACCATGGAATCCACTTCGCCTTCTACATCGGCAAGCGGCACGCTGGTGTCAAACGTAACTTCACCGCTGGAGTGAGCGTATCCAATGGAAAAAAAGTTAAGGCCTGTTGGAACATTGGAATAAAGTCGAGGTTCAACATCGTTGGCATGCACCTCAGAGCACCAAGCCACGACAACGGGGATGGCGATGATTAACAGAAATCGCATTCGGTTTGCTCCATCTCTTGGGGGCAAAGTTAGCACAACAACGGGGTCGGAGTAATTACCCGGGGTAAAGTGCCAGAGTAAACGCACCAGCTTCTAAGTAAAGCTCCTACAATAACTCAATCGAATTCTACTACTGCAGTTCGCGAGGCTAACAACGCACCGGGGGCTTATTGGTGAGATGCTCGACGCAGCTGTCACTGCAAGAGTTCGTCATTGCGCGAATAAGGGACTGACACTGGGCACTGAAAAATTCAGACAGCAGTTTAAGGAAATAACGGCTGGCCGGGCCGAATGACAAATACTCGTTCAGGCCTTACTCCGGCACTTTACCCCGGTTCCCTCCTCCGACCCCGCTATTCGCTATTTTTTCAGGTAGCCATGGTCCTCGGCCTACTCCGACCAGAGCGGTCACGCAGAAGCAGCATACGCCAGCGATCACCATCCACGTCGACCAGCCCCATATGTCTACTACTTGGGGTAAGCCAAGGTTCAAAAACAACCCTGCCAAGGGGGAAAGCGTGGCGGTTATACCAAATGCGCGGCCCACACCGTGGGGACTAATCGCCTCGGCGGTTTCTGAATACATGGCGCACCATGCTGGATAGATGAAACCAGCAAAAAAGCCGGTCGCCGACCACATGATAATGAGAGTGGTTTCGGGCGTATCCACAGGCAAGTTAGCGCCGATGATGAAACAACCACCCGTAGTTAAACCGCCGAAAGCGATCACGGTTTTGCGCACGCGCAACCGGTCAGATAGCCAACCCGAGATGAACACGCTAAAGGTAAACACTATCCAGAAGTAGGATGTGACCGATGCAGCCCGGGCGGGCTCAAGATGATAATGTTGGATAAGAAAGGTAGGCACGTAAGCCGATACGGTGACGTAAGTTAGCGACCAAAATAGAATGACCAAAGACAATAGCCAGAGCCTTGGGCTTCGATAGACCAGTCTCCCATCGTCGTACGCATCTATCGCATCTGTCGACTCGGCCACTGTAGTCGACGTTAATTTAGCGGTTTGCTCCGGGGTTTGTTGAACCTCGCCACGCACACGACTACTCAAATCCCGATAGAAAATGAAAATTACGAGTGCTGTGAATGCGCCTAAGCCAGCGGCGATCCAATATTGTGAACGCCAACCGGGCCAGATTGGCAGGGTCTGCGCCGCTACCATGGTCGACATTAATGCGCCTATAGTGAAGGCAAGTGACACCCAGGAGTAGACCATGGCGCGCCCCATTTGCGGCGTTAGATCGCGAGATGCTGCATGTACTGCCGGGTTCATACCCGCCATCAGAAAACTACCGGCGGTGACGAGAAACGCTAGAGTCCAGAAATTTGGCGTAACCGCGCCAAGGACTGAAATCATAGCATAGGCGAAAACCGGCCAGATCATCAGCGGCCGACGGCCGAAACGGTCCGTGGCGCGGCTTAAGAACATGGCGCCAATGCTGTACACAAGACCGGCAAAGGCAGCGACGTAACCCCACTCCACTAGTGTTTTGTCGAAGTCCGCTAGAATATAGACCAGCACGGGACCGTTTTTGAGCGCCTCGTATTGTTCAACCGCCCAACCCAACACGATCAGACCCAATAGCCACCAGCGCAGCTTTCCTTGTGGGAAGAAGTCGAGTTCTTTGTGCTTGCGGTAACGCCAGAAGCTTGTCTGCTTCATTGGATAATCCCCCTCGGGTTAGGCTACCGCAGAAACGACGCAAATAACGCTACTATTTGAGTTGTTACACACCTTTGGCAGGGGAGCGTGAAATTTACCTGGTTTAATCTGATGCCCTGGCCAAATATCATGGCCGCGGCATTAGCGCGGCGTACTTCGAAAGCGGCGCTGGTAGTACTGGGTAACTCGATTGCGCCGTACAACCCACTGATTCGGGTCGCTGAAGAGTTCGCCATGTTAGATGTTATCTCCGGTGGTCGGTTGCAAGCTACGCAAACTGCTGGCCGAAACCAACACAGAAAAATCCACCCATTGTTGCGGATACAGATGCCGAGGCAGAACGAGGCTATGGGGAGCACGTCGACTATATCTATAATCGCTGTTTGCACGTCAACCCTGGCTTCACCGATTCCCCCCACACCGTGGTGGAAAAAATGCAAGAACCCATGAGCACGTTGTGCGTGGGTAATATTTTCTGCCTTATGCATATCGGAGAATATGAATTTTAGCAGGGATGTTCAGCCAGTATGTGGAGTATCGAAACAGATCGGATGGCTGCTAGCGTAAGAGGATTAAACTAGCCATTAAAAATGGCGTATAAGTGATAGTTGAATTTCTCAAGTTCAGTCTGTTATTGTTTTACAACTGTTTCTCAACCAAAAAAATTCCGCATAAAAGTACAAGTTGATGGCGCAACCCTGAACGTCGAAGTCGATGGACCTGACCATGGACCCAATGTTCTACTCTGGCATGGTGCAGGCTGTACTCTACGCATGTGGGACTTTGCCGTGGAGCGACTCATCGACAAATTCCGTTTCATCCGCTTTGATGTTCGAGGAATTGGGCTAAGTTCAGAAACGGAAAACCCGGAAACTCAATACACTTTTGAGCAATATGCTGAAGATGCCAATCAGATTCTGGATGCATGCGCTGCGGCACAGTGCCATGTCTGGTCAATGGCATGGGGTTCCAGAGCGGCTCTCGCCTATTGCTCGCTGAATCCATCACGTGTACTTTCTGCTGCGTTTTACGATGCCAGCATCGGTGCCGCGGACGTCAAGGCACAGCAGCAGGGTGGAAAGAAAGCTGTGGAGCTTCAGTTAAAAGCAGGCATCGAGAGATTCCCGAAACCCGAGGGCTGGAATGTTCACAACACACCTGAATTAGTGCCTCAAGCACTCGCAGCCGCTGCAAGGTTTAATCTTCCCGAAGCTGTTACTGCTTTGACAATGCCGGTACTGGTTGCAACAGGCGACCACGACCCGAATCTGGCATCAAGTCGTGATCTGGTAGACAGAGCATCGAATGCCCGTCTGGAAGTCTTGGAAAATGTTGGTCACGGTTCCGTTTTACAACGGCCTGATTTGACTGCCAAGACATTCATGCAGTTTCAAGAATCACTGGGTAGTTTAGACTCAAAGGATAATTAATAAGCCTGTCACCAAATCAGGGAGCAAAGCATCTTACCGTCGCAACTTTGAGCAGTTGATGGGCTTCCAGTCCACGACCTAAAACCCGATAATCAAAAGGAACGCACCCCGGAGGTGACGTAAAAACAATAACTCAGGCACAGCGTCAGCAATTCAAAGACTCAGGCGTTTTACATCTACCACAACTGCTGGATGAAGCGTCCCTGCAACTGGCACGCCCGCTTACGAATGGTCCTTATCAAATCCGGGACGTGAAAAAGCTCAAAAAGTTCAGCACACCCAGACTTCGCTCAATACACCAATAAGCTGAGCCAGAGCCGATCAGGTAGATAGGCAGCCAGAGCCATCGCTCTGGGGCAATCACTGAGAACCTTGATCGAGCAATGACAGCCATCCCTGAGCCAATCGCGATGACAATACCTAAGAAAAGCAATTGACCAATTTCAACGCCAACATTAAACATTAAGAGTGCCACCAGAACTTCTTCTTGGGGCAAACCAATGTCTCGTAGCGCGCCAGCAAAACCGAGACCATGCAATAAACCAAAAGCGACGCAAACCCAGAAAACATGTTTATGGATTAGGCCAACTGGATTATCTGACGTGTCCTGTTTCATTTTGCTTTTGGCCATCTCAGCAGCCAATACGAAAATCGACAGAGCAATAAAGAATTCAGTCAGTTCCTGCGGCACGCGGACAAGCTCCAATGCTGCGAGCGCGAGCGTCACACTGTGACCAAGTGTGAACGCCGTTATTGCGATTAACAGCTTTCGACGTGTCAACATCAAAATCAACGCCCAGACAAAGAAAAGGTGATCAATGCCACTTAAGATGTGTTCGGTACCCAGCTGAGTGTAATCGCGAATCACCGCGCCTCTCTCAACTCGTTGAGGCACCAGAAATTCAGGTTGGCTACCGTTGAGCAGTTGTCTGTAAGCGCGACCGTCTAGCAGATCTATTTTGACTACCGCCGCACTCTGGTTTCCCGCTAGCCCACTGACTCGAACCAAGGAACCCACTAACCCTTGACCGCCGCAATCAACTCGCCATTCGAAAACAATACCCACAGGATCGGGTATCGGCTGTCGTTCACTCAGGTCCGCACAATGATTTGGTAGATAAAGCTCAATCCTTTCCGGGGTTGGCAGCGTTCTTGGCGTTTTCCAGTGTAGATCAAACTGATTCGGTGCAGTTTCTTGAATCATTAACAGAGACGGTGCTAGTTTGTGCGCCAAGGCGGTGCTCGAAAACAAAACCAGTACTAGAAACGCAACGATTCTTTGTGTTGTCAAGATCATCATTTAGGCGCACCCGTAATCTGGTACTGCGCTCTTAGCGTCGCCATGGCATTTTCAAAACTACGGTTCCCCATTTGGCTGCGGTATTCGTAGACAAGTTTTGACTTAACAGACTCATAACTCATCGGCTCTGCGGGTAGTCTTTCGCTTAACCAAACTCCGTGCCAACCGTAAACCGAACGAATGGGGCCGCTCCATTGCTCCACTCGGCAGTCGAAAATTCGCTCACCGAACCCTACGCCGAATTCTCGCTCGATTTGCTGCTGGGTTACTTTGCTGAATCGATAACCGGAAATGAATGGGTCACCCTTAGAAACACCTACCTCTGGGCTCAGTTCATCTTCCTCAAGCTGGTTAACTAATTGTTTTGCCCTTTCTAATGATTTCCCTTGATGTCGATCTTGGCTAACAAATACGTGACTAAAACTCAGTCGTTCTGGTTGAGTAAAGGTTTCGATTTGCTCCAGATAAAGC
>DTZW01000463.1 GCA_012961165.1 Gammaproteobacteria bacterium
AGATGAGGACTTCTCCCCTCAAGACCGCCTTTCTCCAAAAAATGCACTAGGGGGTTAACCCCAGATTCTGCTACATCAAGGTTATTTTTTTGGTAGTACTCAGGGTCAAACAATGTATGCGTCCGTCGACCCTCGTTAACACCGTACTTGAAAAAATGAGGTAGGACAGAACCGTTAGATTTAGCCGCAACATCAGGGTGTCCACGTGAGTAAAAGTCAACATCGATTAAAGAGTGGGGACTTTGGTTATTGGTGATCCCTTCGAGAACGAAGTGCATCAGTGGATTAATTTTCGATTTTGAGGTCTTCGGGCTTTGCGCCAAATAATAATTTTCATCAAACAAGATATGGGGACTGCAAAAAGTCGCTATTTCCTTAGCAAGGCAGTGAGCGAGGGGATCGATCCAATTGGGTAATTTTTTGGATAGTTGAGTTCGGTAATATGAGTGATCAAAAAGATTTAGTTCCTTTGCGCTTCGGTATGCGCGAACAAATCGCAGAAGGTTTCGTTGGCGAAAAAAGATGCTCCAGAAAATTATTCTAGAGATACCGAGAATATGCCTAATCACCAACTGATCTCTTCGATTGATGGTGTTCTTTGTATAAGTCCAATTCTGCTAATCATAAATTGGGGGCAATGCTGCACGACATGATTCAATTACAACATAGAAAGCTGAAACGCCACGCTGTAAGCTAATCGCCTGCGAAGCTCACAAGCGTGCGCACCGGCACATCCATCGCTGCCAGTTTTTCGCGGCCGCCAAGATCCGGCAGGTCAATGACGAAACTCGCACCAATGACGTTGGCTCCAGCACTGCGCACCAGTTCCACCGCGGCACAGGCGGTGCCGCCGGTGGCTATTAAGTCATCGACAATGAGCACGTTCTGGCCGGCTTTTAGGCTATCGGTATGAATCTCCACCTCATCACTGCCGTATTCCAACTGGTATTGGACCGACATGGTTTGCCAGGGTAGCTTGCCTTTTTTTCGTACCGCAACAAAACCTAGCGATAATTGGTGTGCCACCGCACCGCCGAGGATGAAGCCGCGGGCCTCGATGCCGGCAACACAATGAACGTCGCTACCGGCGAAGGGTTGCACCAACTCATCCACGGCCCGGCGAAAGCCCGACGGATCCTGAAGCAAAGTCGTGATGTCACGAAAGATGACGCCCTTTTTCGGGTAGTCGGGAATCGAGCGAATCAGGCTTTTGATACTCATGATGTCTCCTTAGGTCAGCGCACGGCCGGCCACGGCGTCGAGCTTTGTCAGCATTGCAGGGTCGCGGGCATCGGGGTGGGTAATGAGTGCGGCATCAAGAGCGCGATCATCGCCGGATGGGCAAAGCGCAGGGCGCTCAGACAGGCGCCCTGCTACCGTACGGATCAATCGGCGGGCCTTGTCGGCGTTGTCCAGTAATACCCCGATAACCGCGTCGACGTCCACGTTGTCATGATCAGGGTGCCAGCAATCGAAATCGGTAACCATTGCCACCGTGCAATAGGGAATCTCAGCCTCGCGCGCAAGCTTGGCCTCGGGCATGTTGGTCATGCCGATGACGTCGCAATTCCACTGTCGGTACAGCTGTGATTCAGCCAAGGTCGAGAACTGGGGTCCTTCCATTACCAGGTAGGTGCCCCCGCGCTGCATCGGGATATCCCCGTTCTCGCAGGCTCTCG
>DTZW01000464.1:0-3786 GCA_012961165.1 Gammaproteobacteria bacterium
CGAGGCGGCCTACGTCGAGCAGACGGATCGTGCACAACGTGCGGGCATTTTCGGAAGCCCATCCTTTATTGTCGATAGTGAGGTGTTCTGGGGCGACGACCGGCTGGAAGACGCCATTACCTGGGCAAAAAACCCCGACTGAATATTGCGCCTTACCGGTGCGCGAATTCGCCCTGGCCAACCGGGCGATGGTGTAAAAAGCGGTTTTCGTGACCGACGTCAAGAGGGTAAGACCTTGTTGTATATTTAATACTTCCACTGGGGCGATCAGATCAGGTGGATAGTATGAAACGGAATCTTCAATTCATGTTGACGGCGCTATTTCTTGGCTCCCTCAGTCAACATGTCCTTGCCGGCAATTGGTGGGACCAGGACTTTCAGAGCAGCCCGCCACGGTGGACTGAAGACAATGGCTCGGGCTCCTGGGGGCCTTTCTGGCACCACGGAAACAATCCGCATAACCCCTACCATTTTGGTGTTGTCGGTGCCGGCCATCCCATCCGAGCTGGAGGACAGAGTTTTCGCTTCGAGAAACGCCCGGGACAATGCGGTGGAGGAGATTGCGCCTGGAACAGCGAGCGTGTCGAGTTAGGTTCTGACATAGGAGATCAACCAGGTGACGATACCTGGTACGCATGGAGTGTCTACCACCAGGATTATCATTTCCTAGATAGCGTCGCACCTATTCATGGACAGTTTAAGACCGCAAACAAGGGCCATCAGTATGCGTTTTTCAATATGGATCAGAACCGGGGCATGGTTATCAATTTCGATGCTTTCGAAGGCTGGTCCGGCACAAGACCGCTAATTCCGAAACACCAGATCTCAAATCAATGGCATGATATTCGAGTTCATGCCAAATGGAGCACCGGGGCCGATGGGGTATTCCAGATCTGGGTCGATGGTGCGCTCAAGGTAGACCGGCGAGGTCAAAATGCCATCGACAACGATCCGATCTGGTTCCGCTTTGGGATTTATGCACCGCAAGTTAACCGGGCAGGCAACAATTACAGTCAGGTGGTCTACTACGATGAGTTGATGCGCGGCAATAGCTGTCAGAGCGTCAGCCAGTTCATGGCTTGTCCTGGCGGTGGCGGCAGTACGGGAACAGGGTCAACCAGCAATGCCCCCGGCTCTACTGCCAGCCTTTTTGAGTCATATGTTAATGCCTATGGCGACTTGAATACCGCGTTTAACAATGGTCTGCAACCAGGTAAATCCAAAGCCGAATTTGGACAGTGGCATTATTGTGCTTATGGTAATGCCGAAGGTCGCACTAGTGCTGGAATTTCTTTAGATATCTGCGCCGCATCACTGGATAGCACAACGCCCGATATTAATTCCAATGTGGATGAGATGGAGGATAGCCTCAGCGGCGGCCGGTTTACTGATGAGATCACGACCGGTATCAGGAGTTTCTCAAGGATGGCCGTCTTCAACGGCAAGGTATTTTCGTTTAAGGATTACTATACCTTTAAAGCATACGAGGTTGCCGATACTCAAGGGCTGATGCTGGGTTTTTCAAAAAAGCAAAAGGCTGATGGCACAACAGATGATCCGGTGGGCATAGGGTGGCTTTTTGATAACGTGGCGTTGATGGTGGCGCAGGATAATTCCATGTTGGGTTACGATGCCAAAGGCATCTTTGATTTTGAAGACCCAAGCACAACATATATTGGCATAGGACATAGAAAAAAATTCGCTGGCAATATCACACTGTTTACAGATTTGATCTATGCGTATGGTCAAAGCAACGATGGTGATCTGGTTAAGCTGAGTGACATTCATGCGTTGGGGTTTGAATCAAAACTGGAGTACGTCGCAAACGGCACGAACACATTTGTATTCAGATTTGATCTGCCGTTGCATATCGAAGATGGCTCAAGCAGATTTATTGTTAGCCAGCTTGGTCAGCCGGTGCCGTTGAATATCGATTTGGTACCAGAAGGTCGCGAAATGCGACTGTTACTGGGCAACGACTTCCGGTTGTTTGACTCTTCGATGATCACAAGCAGGTTTATGTACACTCGCGATCCAGACCATCGCCGAGGCAGCAACGACTATCAGTTTGATATCCGCTACCGGTTCGAGTATTGAGTAGTAGCGTTAGTTGTTGCGGAGCAATTTACCAGCGCTCTCCAAAGGGTCGCAGATCCGACTCGAAAGTCCACGCAGACCTGTCCTGTTGGGTCAGTGCGAAAACGCTATTCGCAATTGCATCTGGCTTCATAAAATGATCATCGGCCTTATCGGGCATGCGTGTCCGTGTGCGTTCAAGGTCAATAATGCCATCGATGATCAGGTAGCCCACGTGAATCCCTTTGGGACCAAGGTCACGGGCCATGGATTGGGCCAGGCTGCGCTGTGCCGCCTTGGCGGATGCGAAAGCCGTCGATTGGGCACCACCGCGCAGTGAAGCCGTGGCCCCGATCACCATGATATTGCCTTCATCTCGTTCGCTCATGCCGGGGATCACCTGCTGAGCGCATACCAACAGGCCAAGCGTATTAGTGGTCCAGGACGAGTGCATTCCCTCAACGGAGGTTTCCATGATCGAGGTCCACTGGCCAGATCCAGCGTTATAAACCAAGGTATCGACCGAGCCTGCCTGATCATGGATCTGCGAAAAAACGGCTTTAATGGCGTCGGGTTCGCGAACATCGCACACCATGGGGATCGATCCTGGAATTTCCCTGGATAAACTGTCCAGGTAATCTTGGTTGCGGGCCAACATTACTACGGTGTAATCCTCCGCGCTGAACCGTCGACTGAGTGAAGCGCCATTACCTGGCCCGACACCGGCGATAACACAGACTTTATTCATGAGGCATGTTCCTTTGTAGCGTGACGAGAGTTGGGGATATTAAAGAACGTTCGCTTATTGTCTGAAGCTAGAGCTGACATCAGGTGTAGCGCCTGTCAGCGCGGTAGGGTGCAATATCAATAGCGGGCGTTTTTTTGGTAATCAGCGCGCTGATGATTTTACCCGTGGTTGGGCCCATGGTTACGCCTAACTGCCCATGGCCCACCGCCAACCAGGTATCTGCTACGCCCGGTGCCGGCCCGATGACTGGCAGGGTGTCGGGCATGAAGGGACGGGCTCCCATCCATTGCGAGCCGTGGGTATGGGTAAGCCCGGGGAAAAGATGGCGTTGGGCTTTTTCGACCAACACCTCGGCGCGCCGGTAGTTGGGCAAGGCATCGAGTGGTGCGATCTCTACAGTGCCCGCAATACGCAGCCCACTTTCTACAGGTGTATTCACAAAGCCACCACTGGCGTAAACCACGGGCCGGGAAAGGGAGACACCACTATCTGCGATGTCGGTATGGTAGCCATGCAGTGGCGCCAGCGGAATACGGATCCCCAGATCAGAAAGCAAAGTGGTGGCCCAACAGCCAGCCGCAATAACCAGTTTATCAACGTCGAGCTGTGACCCGTCGAGCAGATGCAAGCACTTGGCCTTGGCTGACCCCATTTCGATACGCTTAACATCTGCGTTGATGATCTCGCCGCCCAACTCCGAGAAATACTCAGAAAGCTCACGAGCGAGTCGTTGTGGGTCGGTGAATGAACGCCAGCCATGCGCGATCAGGCCGAACTTGCCGTGGGTATCGACATCGGGCTCCAGGTTACGAAGCGTATCGTCATCCAGTTCAGTTATCTGGTGACCTTCATTGGCGCGTAACTGCCAGCTGAGCCGGTCGGTATCGTATTGCTGGCGGCTGTCATAAAGGTAGAGTACTTCGTTTTTGCCCCAGATGTTCTGTATATCAGCCGCTTCAATG
>DTZW01000464.1:3834-4242 GCA_012961165.1 Gammaproteobacteria bacterium
TCATTTTGCGCGTGGGCAGTAATGGCGCCCAGGTGATGGCAGATCTGCGCTACCCGGTGCGCCCGGGCATTCAGTAAAAAGCGCGCCAGCCATGGCAGAGCAGTGGGTAAATGACCGGGGCGGATCGCCAGTGGGCCTTCGGGATTCAACAGCCACCCGGGCAGTTTTCCCATAACGCCCGGTTTGGCAAGTGGCACAATCTCACTGACGGCCAGCAGCGCACAGTTGCCAAACGTTGCCTGGCCGCCGATGCTGCCACGCTCAATCAGGGTGGTGGCAACGCCTTCACGCTGCAGAGCGAGCGCGCAGGATACGCCGATGATGCCGCCACCGATTACGGTGACTTCAGCCAATTAACGCACCCCCGTTTACCATAGCCTGAGTCAGTCGACCCCCTCGACAATGCGC
>DTZW01000464.1:4283-9768 GCA_012961165.1 Gammaproteobacteria bacterium
AGCATACGCCGATGATGCCGCCACCGATTACGGTGACTTCAGCCAATTAACGCACCCCCGTTTACCATAGCCTGAGTCAGTCGACCCCCTCGACAATGCGCAGGTCGCGTACAACTCCGCCATCCAGTGCTTTGAGAGCCTCCTGGTAGGCAGGTGATTCATAGGCTGCAAGCGCCTGTTCATAACTGTCGAATTCGACCAGCACGGTTCGTTCAGCAACCGCGTCTTCTTTGGACTGTACTTGTCCGCCGCGCACCAAAAAGCGCCCGCCATTATTTTGCACGGCCGTCCCCGCTAGCGCGACATAAGCTGCGAGCTTATCTGCATTTATGATCTCACGGTAGGCCGACATCCAGTATCCCTTTGCCATTGTTGTATCTCCTTATCGGGTTTAGATTAAACGGAAAAATTGTTGTTGTATGTTCATGACTTTATGAGCTCCACATGAGTGCCAAGGCGAGTTTTACCGAGTAGGCTTTCATGCCTGGGTAATTTCAGCCAGCGCCTTAAGCAGTGTCAGTACTTCAGCCTTAGTGTTGTAGTGACAAAAAGAGGTTCGGATACAACTGTCCATCTCCAGGGGGTCAAGAATGTTCCCCGAAAAATAATCCGCCTTGCGCACGTGGGTTCTGATGCCGCGCTCGTTTAGCGCACTGACTACCTCGGCTGATGGAATACCTGCAAAGGCGTACGACACCAGGCCTTCACGGCAGGGGTTGTCCGGGCCGCCCACAATATAAGCACCCGGCAGTGCCCGGATTCCGGGTTGGCCGTCGGCCCCGTTGATTGCAATATCCACAAGATGGGCTTCCTGCGCCATCATGGCGCTTCCGGCAGCTTCAAGCCGTGCACGTCGGTCCGACAAGTCGCTTACCTGACTACCGAGCCAATCAAGGTATTTGACGACTTCGCTGAAGGTTGCAAACGCAGCTGTATCACGCGTACCCAGCTCCCAGAAATCATCTGCTGTGCCGTCGAGTTTCTCATGAGGCAGGGTGCTCATGCGGGGAGAGACCCAGCCCACACCGTAATTGTGTCGGGAGAAGACCTTGTAGCCGGACAGGGCGCACCCATCCACGTCGCACGCGCCCATATCCATTACGCCATGGGCCGCGTGCTGGATGCTGTCCACGATAATGAAGCACTGCGGCGCCACGGTGCGAATAGCCTGTGCCACCGCTTGTACATCAATTGCCATGCCCGTGACCGGACTGGTCTGAATGATGGTAGCAACACGTGTATCAGAGTTGACCTGTTGCAGGTAATCCTGCGCAGTCACCAGTGTCTGGTTTTTCTCATGGGCAATGTTGATGTTTTCCTTGCCTGCGATGGGACACCACTTGCTGCGTGCGCTGGCCGTAGCCGGATGCTCCAGGGTGCTGCCAACCACGTTGCCGCCTTGAGGAGATCCCATGATTGCCGCACGGACCAGGCGAAAGAGCACCTCGGTACCACTCTCTCCGGTAAACACCACGCCATCATCAACGCCAAAGAACGTTTTCATGTCCTCGCGCGCGGTAGCGATGATGCGCACCAGTTCACGCGAGGCAGGGTTGTCACGGCCCTGGTTATCGGGAATGGCTGACAGCGCCGTATTCACCTTCACAACCGATTTCAGGGTCAGCGAACCCCCGGCATTCTCAAAGAAGATACGTGGGCCTTGGTAGGGGCAATTGTCGACGTGGTGAAAGCGGCTTCGAATCTCATCGAGAAGAACTGGATCAAGCATGGATGGGCTCTGGTTATCTGGGTGTGGCGCAGCACGGATATAGCATGCCCTTAAACATCACTGCAGTCGGGAAAGCGCCGCCTGGGTAGCGGGCCGCTCCAAAATTCGGTCGCGGTGGGCCAGGATGCCTGGCAGGCGGGACGTATCAACCCCATCATCTTCCAGCCAGGAGCAGATCGTAAAAAGATAAGGATCACAGATGGTGTAATCCTCGCCCATCACAAAAGGGCCTTGCAAAAGGTCATCTTCAATAAGGCTTACGGCCTGAAGCATTGATTCGGGTACTTTTTTTCTCAGAGCCTCTAAGGCCTGGGGGTCGTCGGTCCAACGCGAGCCGCGCAGGCGATGTGCATGGGCGATGTGCACAGTAGACGCAAGGTAGCTGTTGAACTCCTGTATTTTCGCGAAAACAAAAGCGCTCTGGCCGCCGGTCAGAGTGTCGGGGCCGAAGCGCTGGGCGATATAAAGCAGTATTGCCGGGGTTTCGGTCAGGATACCGTCTTCGGTCAGCACTGCAGGGACTCGCCCCTTGGGGTTGATAGCCTGGTATGCGGGTTCGCGCTGCTCGTTGCGCGAAAAATCGAGGATCACGGCTTCGTAATCTGCCTTGACCTCTTCAAGCAAAATGACTGAGGCCAGGGCGACGCTTTTAGGGGCGGCAAATATCTTGAGCATATTGGATAGCCTGAAGGTTGACTTAGGGCCGGATTGTGCACTAATGGTTCGTTAGTGTATCGCGCGGCCATTCAACCAGGCCAGGTCATTGCTTCAGAAGGTTCTACGACGGCATCGGCCAGAGGCTGGCAGCCTTAAACCGAATCCAGAAATCGACGGGTCCGAAGTGGTTTGTTGTTATCATCCGCTGTTTTGTAAAATGGCGGTTAGACTGCGCGGATTTCCAATATCTTTCTGACTCAGAGATTCTCGTAATGGGCCGACTTTGGCACGTGTGCATGCTGTTGTTGTTGTTGACACTGGTGTCGGTGCTTGGGTTTACTTGGCTAGCGCAGTTGCCGTTTGGCGACGCAGCGATTGTGAACACTCCATTGATCCGTGACTGGTTGGTGGTTGCTGTGTTGATCGTCACTGCTTTCGGACGCGGGTTTGTGTTGCGAGCGATGGCAGGTGTCGTCTTGTCTTTGTTGCTGATGGCCTGTTTTTTCCAGGCCGCGCATTTATTCTACGCCGGCGACTATGTGTTGCCGATATCGCTTGCTAATGCTGCTCAACTTGATTTGCTTCTGACCGCTCCGCGGGTGGCGGCCGCGATCGCAGCGCTTGTTTTTTTACTGATGATCGATTGGTTTGTAATCGGCCGTGGCGCGATGATCAACGCACGATTTCGCTGGGGGCTCGCGCTTGTCTTATTGATAAGCGGGGTGGGTTTGCAAGTAATTGTGATAAAAAAAAGCCTACGCGTTTCACCAGCAGAAATTGACCTAACAGCCCCTGACCGACAAGTTCTCGGATCGCCTCTGGCGGAGTTAATTGATGTCGCCAAAAGAGTGTTTCGCGAGCACAAAAAGGGCCAAGCATTGACCGAAACTGAACTGGAAACGGCTGCTCGTTTCGGCATGTCAATCGACCAGAATGCTCAATTCCCCCTGATAAAACCAAACATCTACACCTCACCCCCGCCGTTGGGAATAGATGGGGAAAGCGGTTCCTTCAAGAAATACAACGTGATCGTTTTTCTTAGTGAAGGGCTGTCGTCACGCGTAATGCAGCCTTACAGTCAGGCCTACCCGGGATTGACGCCTAACGTCGATGATTTTTCACGAACGGCGATGACTGTGGACAACTATTTTAATCATACATTCTCGACGTATAGGGGATTGCATGGCCAGACGTGCTCGTTCTACGGATATTTTGGTGGCGGGAGCGTGATCGACAGCGCGAGCTATAGTTGTATACCGGATATCTTGCGCCGCGACGGATACGTATCAGCCTTTTTTTACTCTCAATATAACGAGCGAACTCAGATTGATGAGGTAATGCAACGAGCCGGATTTGGTTCGATTTACGACGGCAAGCAGCTAGGTGATGATTATTTGTCCTCCGAGACTGCCAATATTGAAATAGGGTTGAGTGATCAGCAATTTATGAAGGCATTTATCGGTCACTTGAAGTCGACGGAAACTACTCAGAAGCAGGAAGAAAATAATCCGTTCTATTATAGTTTGTACAATATTGAAACCCATGCGCTAAGGCATCCAGCAGAAGACGCCAAGCGCTACCAGGGAGCCGACAGCTATGTGCTCGACACTATCCATAATTACGACGATACCTTTGGTCAATTCTGGCGATATTTTCAGTCGTCGCCGTATTTCGACAACACTATTGTAATATTCACCGCGGATCATTCGCGCTTTTATGATCGCGATTACCGCGTGTTGGTGGAACGTCAGTCCGAGTACCGCCCAATATTTGTGGACCGCATGCCCTTGTTGATATACCACCCTAGTGGAAAATTGGCGAAGAGTTTTGACGCAAATTATGCCTCAAGCATTGATATGGCACCGACGCTCTTGCACTTGCTAGGCGTGCCCAATCGACCTAATGCGATGCTCGGCCAGTCGTTGTTTGAACAGAACCGTAGGAACAGCTGTTCGATTACTTACGGGAATGATTTTTTAGTGTGCATCGGGGAAAATACTTTTAGCAAGCAAGTTAAGTATTTCGTCAATTCGGTCAGTGATTCCGATGCTAATCAGATGTACAAAATTATCAATGCAATTCAGACCTTAGAACTCGATGGGCGCGTATGGGATCCCCGCCGCGATGACCAAAGGGACATCAAGTGACGGACAGGCGTTTGATGTCAGAATAGCGAATATGCGGAGGCTTCCGCACCCCGGTGACTAAACGAGAAATGTCATCTGCACGTTGAGTTTAATTGGTTGGTGAAGGGGCCTGCCTGTTACCTTGTTATGGCCTTTTGATGAATAAAATAAAATGTCTCGATCCAACGATGCCCTCAGTGATATGATCCGTTCCGGGAGCGTTATTGATCGTGTTGTCGGCCCTTATTCCCACGCGATTCTCTATGTAGTCCTTGGCGTAGGGCTGATCACGTCAATCTATTCTAGCGGGCTGTATTTTTTTGTTTGGAACGGCTGGATAGCCGGAAACTAGTTGATTAATTATGCTGGCGGATTAGTCCGGCGCGTGTTCAGTGGCGAACTCCTGATCGGCCTCTCGGGCGCTATAGGTATCCCGCTAAATCAAGTAGTACTGATCGTGGGAAAGCTAACGATATTCGGGAGATGATAATTGAATCTATTTAGTTTGGAATTTGTTCCCCGATTGTGGAAAAGATTATCGTGTTCATTGCGTGGTATCGGCACTGCATGGCGCTCTGAAGAACCATTTCGATTAGAAATTCTGCTTTTTATTGTATTAGGGCCCGCGTCTTTTATTGTTGGAGACACTGCTGTTGAAATTGCTATTCTTTGGTTCTCAATCGTATTTGTATTGGTTACAGAGTTGCTTAATACGGGAGTTGAATACGCCATAGATCGGATAGGGAAAGAATGGAACGCAACATCCCGGGATGCAAAAGATATATGCTCTGCTGCCGTTCTAGTTAGCCTTATCAACTTAGTAACTATTTGGTGCATAGTCCTATTTTTCTAGTGAAGACATCTCATTGGTTTTACCCCGATTCTCCGGGTTAGCCTTTAACTCCTCCCTCATCATTAGGAGTAACGCATGAGTTTCAAGGGTACTGAGCGCTATGTCGCGACTGAAGATCTT
>DTZW01000465.1 GCA_012961165.1 Gammaproteobacteria bacterium
GTTCTTGCAAGGCGCTCCGCCGTTCTCTTTACAACATCGATACCAATCTCGGTTCCCCCGGTTAGCGCAACCATATCAACGCCGGGATGACCGACCAGCTGCTGGCTGACCCTCGTACCCGCAGCAAGAACACTGACAACACCAGGCGGGAAGTCTGCCTCCCGAATCGCCTCGGCAATGAGCCGGGAGGTCAGGGCGGATTCAGGAGCGTGTTTAATAATGACAGTACAACCGGCTAACAGTGCAGGAATGATTTTCATCCCCATCAGTACAATCGGTCCGTTAAAAGTCAGCACACCTACCACCGTTCCGATCGGTTCCCGCCAGATCAGCGCACCATCTCGCGCTTCTTCCCAGGGTAAATTCGGCGCAAGCTCCAGCGCCTGACGCCAGATCGACACCCCGGCTGTACCATTGATCATTGCGCCGTGGGCAAGCGTGGCACCAGACTCAAAAGCCCAGGCACGATTCAACTGATCCATTCGCGCTTCCAACAAATCACAGAGGCGGCGACAGACTGTTACTCGATCAATCACGGGCATACCAGGCCATGGCCCGTTGTCGAAAGCTTCCCTGGCTGCAACAACTGCCGCATCAGCGTCTTCAGGTGTCGGGTCTGCGACCTGTACCAGAGGCTCCTCAGTTGTTGGCGAGATAACGTCGACGAACGTTGGGTTTCGTTCCAGCCACTTGCCACCGATGAACTGGGATGCAAGGCCTGGAATATCAATGTCGAGAGAGTCAGGGTGTGAAGCCATATTTATGCCGCGCTGGGTACAGGTGATTGATTAGAACAAGGATACACAACTTCAAGTCATCCAACAGACCGTTAAATAGATTAAGTCACCACCTGGATACCGGACGAGTTGGTCACTCGGCCTACAATCGAAGCCTGCTCATAACCCCCGCTCTTCAACGTTGAGACCAGCTTTTCCGACTCTTCCGCTGGAACACTAAATAACAGGCCGCCGGAGGTTTGCGGATCAAACAAAATCTCTGCGTCGCTAGTCAGACCAGACAATCCAGACGACCGCTTGTTTGCCTCGTGAAGGCTACTGGTAATACCCAGAGCATGGAGGCACTCAGCTGCTCCATTCATTACCGGGACGTTAGTCAACTGAAGCTCTATAGCTAAACCGGGCCTCGTCATTTCCAGGCAATGACCCGCCAGGCCAAACCCCGTAATGTCGGTGCAGGCTCGTATGGTGAAATTCTTCGCGATGTTAACTGCATCACTATTTGACCTCGTCATCTGGAGCAACGCTTCTGAAACCCACGGTCCTTTTGCCAGATGTCGCATATCGGCAGCGAAGATAGTGCCAGTGCCCAGGGCCTTCGTCAGCACCAACACATCGCCGGGTGAACTACCCTGTTTAGACCAGGCATCAGACGGATCGACCATACCATTAGCCGTAAACCCGATTGAAAGCTCGAGTCCTTCGCTGGTATGCCCGCCGATCAGGATCGCACCTTCTTCCTGAAGTTGATCAACGGTCCCCTGCAGGATTTGAGTCAACAGTGATTTAGTTACCCCTGGCTTACCGAACGGCAGCGTCAGGCTGGCAAGTACCGAATGAGGTGTTCCACCACACGCATAGATGTCAGACACAGAATGACAAAGGGCTATCCTCGCCTGCAGGTAAGGATCATTGACGAAGCTCCTGAAGTGATCCACTGACTGTAACAGGGTTTTTCCGGCTGGAATCTCAATCCTAGCGGCATCATCAACGGGTGCAGATCCACCAAGTATATCCTTCAGAACTTCGTGCAGCAGATCCGCTGCCACCTTGGAGCCGCAGCCACCGCAATGCATTTTGTCATCAAATTCCGCCTGTAAACTATTCTCTGGTTCCTGGTGCATATTGGGTAATTCGGAGAAACGCTTCATGAAGCGACTATCGATCCAGTTTTTCCAACGCCAGGCCCAATCGCCTTCCAGACTGAAACCATTTCTGGAGGCAATTGCATGTTGAGGTCCTGTCGAGATTAACGAGAGAAAACTCGATTGCGGCCTGTAAGGCTTTGGACTTGAACCCAGAAGTAACGCCATCACATTGCGAAACAGGGGTTTGCCCTGGCGAACAGCATAAACACCAGCTTTGGGTCTCGGATGGTTCACCATCCTGGCGCAGTCCCCCACCGCAAAAACCTTGTCGGAGCTCAGCGTTTGTAATGTCTCCCCTACCTGGATAAATCCTGCGGTATCTACATCAAGACCCGACTCTGAGGGCCAGGATTGAGCGCTCGCCTGGGTTATCCAGAAGATTCCATCTAACTGAACCTCTCTGGCGTCAGCTGACACCAATAAACCGCCAGCGGCAGATGTCGCGCGAAACTCCCTGTGAACCTGAATATTTCTTGTCGCCAATAATCGTTCGAATCGTATCCTGGTAGAGGTATTAAACTCTGACAGGATAGTTTTTCCTTCCGTGAACAAATGCGTGCGAAACGATCGATCAGGAAACTGCTTCCCCAGGAAATACTGCACCGCAAGACAAAGCTCAACCCCGCCCGCTCCGGCCCCAACGAAGCCAATATCTGAGACAGCTTCCGACTCGAATCTCTTGACGAATGCGTTCCAGCGGGTCAGGAAAGTACTAATAGGTTTAACCGAAATGACATCTGAATCGCTGATGGAAGCATCCAGCGCAGGCGCGCTACCTATGTCGAGAGACAAAAGGTCGTAATGGACTGCTGGCCGGCCAGAAAGCGCAACAGTTTGCTCGCCCAGGTCCACCGCGCCAACTTCGGACTGAATGAAATCGACACCCGCAAACCTGCAGAGAGGCACCAGGTCTACGTGGGCTTCATCTTCATGGTAGTGCCCTGCGATCAGTCCAGGCAGCATTCCGGAGTATGGCGTTCTGCTATCCGGGCTGATCAGCGTTGTCTTTAGTCCTGGCACTGGATTCATACCAAGCATGCGCAGAAAAATCACATGGCTGTGACCGCCGCCGACCAGCACCAACTCTCGGGAGATAGGGAAATTGTTCATGATTCGCTATCAGTCCAGTCGAGTCGTGCCCAGATGAATGCGAAGAAATTCCGCCATATCTAAAATTGCTTTTTTCCCCTCAGGGATAATAGCCGCAAGAGTTGGAAATACGTGTGGCATTTTCGGCCATACCGATAACTTTGCGCTGCCACCTGCTGCATTTATTTTTTCAACCAGGGTTACTGAATCGCTGAGCAAAACCTCCTTGCTACCTACCAGCACAAGTGTCGGGGGAAGATCGGATAGATCCGCAAAAACCGGAGATGCCAGTGGCGCCTTTGGATTGGTATCGCCAAGGTAATAGGATGCGAAAATTGAAATAGCCTCCGGCGACAACATCGCATCTGACCTGGCATTAGCCACCATGCTGGTACCCGTCATGGCAAGGTCCACCCAGGGGGACATAAGAACTGCTACTTTGGGCAACGTTATGCCAAGGTTCTTCAGATTCACCATCAGCGCCACTGCCAACCCACCTCCAGCAGAATCTCCAGCGACGGCTATTCGATCAGGTGCGAACCCCTGCTCCAGCAGCCATCGATAACTGTCAGCCGCGTCATCTACCGCGGCCGGAAAACGGTGTTCTGGAGCCAGGCGATAATTAACGACAAGTACTTTTGAACCTGACTCCTTGCCGAGCCGCCAGGCTATATCACGATGGCTGTCAGGGTCCCCGAAGACATACCCGCCGCCATGAAAATAGAGAATCACTGAATCCTCAGGTGCGCCTGTCCACTCAACCCATTCAGATGGAACACCACCGGCGTCTACCGGAGTGGACTTCACGGCTTCAGGAATTTTCCAGCCAAAACCACCCGCACGCTTACGGAATGCCACAGGATCATCGAGTTTCGTCATCTGTTTCTTGATAGTCAGACGCATAAACAAGGATAAAAGACTCGCCCTGATGCTCATGTAACAATTTCCTGCTATTTGCGCATAATCGGATATCATACCCTGCCCCCCAGGGCCATGCACTGTATGCCAAACGATATCCGCGCAATTGAAGACTTCAAGTGGTGTATCCAGAGCCCGCCGCTTATGCAGTTCGAGGATGATCAATGCTGGCCGAACGAACCCTGGTTTCAGGGATGGAAGCTTGCGCCGATAACCACGCCCAAGCTGACTGAATACAAATTGGGGTTACGATTCGAAGCTATTGTAGCTCACTGGATCGACCTGGAACCCTCACTAAGTTTGTTAGCAAAGAACCTGGTTGTTCACGACGGGAAACGCACGATCGGTGAATTTGATCTAATCGTCGAAAACAACGGGACGGTGGAGCACTGGGAACTCGCAGTAAAGTTCTATCTCGGCATCGGCGATGTGTTGAACCTGGACAATTGGCATGGACCAGACCCCTCGGACACACTTGCACGAAAGATCAACCGAATGGCGTCGCACCAGCTAAGGCTGTCCCAGCATCCGGCGGGACAAAAACTTCTTGAGCACAATGGCCTGGACGTTCGGCGAGCCCGCAGCCTGGTTAAAGGGCGTCTGTTTCACCCTTATCAGTCTTTTCGTCTGCAACAATTTTTGATTCCCCCGAACGTAAACCCGGGACATGAAAAAGGCTGGTGGCTGACTGATACTGATTTCGCACTGGCGCCAGAACTAAAGAGCGCCAGGTTCGTGATCCTCGAGCGATCTAACTGGCTTGCGCCACTACTCTCTGTTGGCAATGCCCAAATAATGGATCACCACCAGACCATTTCGTTTTTGTCCGGTCTTGAAACTAAAGGCACAATACCCATCGCACAACTCACCGCAGATGGCAAAGAACTGTCGCGAGGCTTTGTGGCCTATCCCCAATGGCTGAACGACATTGACGCACAGAGGGCCTAGCCTGAGACAGTTTTTAAATCCTGGAACTGAAGCTCATGCAAGGTGTGGTACAGACCCTTCAGCTCAAGCAGTTCCGCCTGGCTGCCGTACTCAATAACTTCGCCGGACTGCAGCACCAGGATTTTATCAGCCTGCTGAATGGTCTGCAGTCGATGTGCGATCAGGATAGCCGTACGGTCAGCCATCAACTTCCCAAGGCCGTCCTGGATCAGTAGCTCTGTTTCTGTATCGATGCTGGCGGTAGCCTCGTCGAGAACCAGCACCTCGGGGTCGGCAGCCAGCACTCTCGCAAATGCAAGTAACTGGCGCTCACCCTGAGAGAGATTGGTACCTCTCTCCTGCAGTAGCGTGTCGTAGCCATCCCGCAGTGATGAAATAAATCCATGCGCGTTGACTGTCTTGGCTGCTGCAATCGCCATATCCCGGGTAATCGTCGGATCGCCAAGCAGGATGTTGTCAAGAATAGTGCCAGAAAAGATGTGAAAATCCTGCAGAACAACCCCCACTCGCGACCTGACATCCCTGCTGTGTAAACGGTTAATGTCGACATCATCGAGAAACAACATGCCATCAGGGAAGTCGTAAAACCTTCCGAGCAACCTGATCAACGTGCTTTTACCCGAACCAGTGGGCCCGACAATTGCCAGCTTCTCGCCGGGTGGCACTACAAAGGACACGTCCTGCAGGATAGGATTACCGGGTTCATAACCGAAACTAACTCGTCGAAACTCGATCTTCCCCCTGATTCTGGGTGGCAGTGTGACGGGCGAGGCAGGCTCATGAATCTGTTCGTCCCAGTCCAGGGCCTGAAATATTCTTTCCCCGCTAGCCATCGCACGAAACAGTACATTGAGCTGCTCACCCAATGTCACCACAGGCGTGAACAACATACCCATGAATCGGGTAAACAGGATCACTCCGCCAATCGTCATTTCGTCCTGCACGACCTCGCCGGCTCCAAACCAGATGATTAACCCAAGACCGATTGAGGTCAGGCTATCGTTGAACGCGCCATAAATAGTCGCGAGGTTGATCGAGCGATACTCCTGCCTTCTATTCTGCTTGTTTAGTCCGGTGTACTCGTCGAGGTTTTTACGTTCACGGCCGCTTAGCTGTACAACCTGGATCCCGGACAGATTCTCCTGAAGGTTCTGGTTCAGCGAGGAGATACTGTTTCGGACCAGCCTGAATACCTCCCGGGATGATCGACGAAAGAAGTAGGTCGCTACTCCGACAACAGGGACCAGCGCCAGAAGCAGCAGTGTCAATTTAACGCTGGTCGAAAACATCACCGCCAGGGCGACAAAGAATGGAACGAATTCCCCGATCAGGCTTCCCATGCCGCGCAACATCTCAAACAAGGCTTCGATATCGTTTGTTACACGAGTCATTATCCGGCCGACCGGCACCTTGTCATAGAAAGAGCTGGGGCGTGTTTCCATGTGTGCGAACAGGTCCTGCCGGAGGTCACGTAACCCTTTGACAATCGCACTGGTCAGGGTCAGACGATGCCAGTGACCGGCAAGCGCAAAGAGCACCATAACAATGAAAAACAGGAGCCCGGCAGAGTTAAGCGAACTGAGGCCGGTTTGCCGCTCAACCCAGATGGTCAGCTCAATCATGCCCATATCAGGCATAGGAGACTCGGTTTCGCCGACGATGATGTAATCCACCAGGACCCGGGATATCAGGATCTCCATCACGACCGCAGCATAGCTGGCGACCAGGACCAGAGCAGTACTAAGGACAAGCCTAAACCGGTAGGGCTTCAGCCATCGCACCAGTCGCCCAAGCAGATGCATATTGAGCACAGCGCCTGAGAGTTCTGCATCGAACATACTATGGTCGCGGCTATTACTGGTCACCTCATTCGTCATCTTCTAGCCCTGCACCGCTACTGGCTCATCGCTAAGGGTTTGCGCTCTTTCCAGTTGGGCATAGGCTCCATCCAGGGCTAGTAGCTCCTCGTGACTGCCTATTTCAACAATCTCACCCTCCTCCAGCACCACGATACGATCGGAATGACGTAGCGTGGAGATTCTGTGAGACACCAGGATTGTCGTCTTCCCGGCCCGTAACCGTTTCAGGCGGCTGAGAATATGTTCTTCGGTTTCTGTATCCACACTTGAAAAACAATCGTCCAGAATCAGCACCGGCGCATTCCTGATCAATCCCCGCGCCAGTGTCGCCCGCTGTTTTTGACCACCTGAAAGCGTTACGCCGCGTTCCCCGACGATGGTCTGCATCTTCATGGGAAAATCATCAATAGAACCGCGCAGCGATGCTGATTCAGCGGCATCCCAGATCAGTTCAAGGTTACGCTCGGGATCGTCGTAGCTGATATTGCTGTAGAGCGGCTCTCCGAACAAAAACGAATCCTGCAGAACCTGCGAAACCTGCTGCCGTAGTTGCGATAACGGATAATCGTTAACATCATGACCATCAATATAAAGGCAGGCATCCGGTGTATCGATCATCCGGGTGAACAGTTTTAGCAGCGTACTCTTACCACAGCCGATACGGCCCACTATCGCAATTGACTCACCAGCAGCTATTTCGATGTTGATGTTACGCAGGACAGGCTTATCTGCACCAGGATAGGTATATGTTACGTTCTTTAAATCAAACGCGCCCTGAATATTCGACGGTGCCTGGCCGCTGGGGCGATCACTAATCTCGGGTTCCGCATCATAGATTTCATAAAGCCGGCCAGTGGCAACAGCAGCACGCTGGAGCAACATCACCAGCATGCCAGCCATGCGAATTGGCTGCAGCAACATACCGAGACAGGCAAAAAAGAACACCAGATCCCCAATCGAAATCTGGCCGGTCATGACCTGGTGGCCGCCATACAGGATAATGATGAGTTGCGCGACGGATGCAAAAAATGGCATCCAAGCGGACATCAGGGAAGTTATGCGCGCCTGGTCATAGAACGCACTCGCATAGTCGTTGTTGGTTAACCAGAAACGCTTAACCTCATTATCTTCCTGCACCTGTGCCTGAATTGTACGGATGCCCGAAAGGTTCTCCTGGGTATGTGAAGACAGTTCAGACAGCCTTTGCTGTACTTCCCTGGAACTCCTGCCCATTTCATTAGCCATACGCAGCGCGTAAATAAATACGACAGGCAGTAATGGGACTATCAGCAATGTGAGTGAAGTAGATTTCAGTAACATCGCCGACACGCCAAACAAGGGCGCAAAGACCATGATGACAATAGATATCAATCCGAAAGCAATCGCCCTTTGAATTAGCGAAATATCCTGGATTGCACGCGTCATTACATCGCCGACACTGATCTTCGCAAAGAACCCCGGGCCCTGCCTGAGGATTGATTTATACAGCATCTGACGGAGATCGAAAGACACAGCTATGCCGACCCGGCGAATCGCGCGCCGTGCGTAAGAGACGAACAGGAAGCGCATCCCCACACAAGAAAGGATGCCAAGCACGATTTGGGCGATGGTGGCAGAGCCAGGGGCACCATCAAGCAGTTCGTCTATCAGGTCAATGCCTTCAGAGACAAGGAAATAAGTACTAACCTCAAAGAATCGAGCGATAAAAAAAGCCAGGAAACCCAGATAGGTCTGGGCCTGGTAGTTTTTCAATAAAGGGAGTAATCGACTAAGTGAACTCAAGCGCGTCCGGTGAAACACCAAACGACGTATTCTGCCACAAACAGCCCTGTAGCTTGTAGCTCGGTTTTTGTATGACTCGGTTTTTGTATGATAAGTGTATGATGGGTTTTTTCCTGCCGATTTAAATGCCAATCAAACGCCGCATACTAAACTGGACTGTCTTGACGCTGGCATTCACCAGTGGATTCATCATCATGTCTATCGAACTGCTGGGTGGACGAGTTCTGGCACCCTACTTTGGCAGCAGCATATATGTGTGGGGCAGCATCATCACCGTGTTCATGATTGCGCTGTCCTTCGGATATCTGATCGGCGGTCATCTTTCACTACAGGCGCCAAGACTCAGTAAATACGGACTTTTCTTTGTGGCGGCAGCCATTACCGCTGTGCCGACGATTTTGTTCGGCGATGCCCTCATGGACTGGGTCTTCCTTCGATTTGAAGACCCTCGATATGGATCGCTGCTGGCGGCGATGTTGCTATTCTTCATCCCAACAGCAATTTTGGGCATGATTGCACCCTACTCTGTGAGGCTTCTGGTTGAAGAAACTCATCACAGCGGTCGTGTTGCAGGAGGACTCTACTTCATCTCTACCCTGGGAAGCGCTCTCGGCACATTGCTCACTTCTTTTTACTTCGTTCTGCTGTTCGAGATAAATGAGATTCTGGTTACCATGGTGATCGCGCTTGTCTGCTGCTTTCTCATTGCCCTCGTTGTTGACCGCAAGGTCGAGTTCAAGGTTGAGTCCAAGGTTTGATCGCGCCACACATGAAATTATTCTTTGCCATCATGCTGCTGCTTATTTCCACTGCGTCATATAGTGACATAGTGGTCCACAGGGAAAAATCGCTCTATCGAAATATTGTCGTGACCGAGAAAGCTGGAAAGCGGTGTCTTGTTTTTTCCATAAAGCTCCAACAAAGAAATCAGACCTGCGTCGACATTAACGACCCAAAGCATATTGTCTTTGCTTATGTGCGCATGATTTTCGCAGGATTGCTGGTTAATCCAAAACCTACTCGCGGCCTGATGATTGGTATGGGTGGCGGAACAATTTCATCTGTATTGACCAGCATCTATCCAAACCTGACCATGGATCTTGTCGAAGTGGACCCGGCGGTCGTTAAGGTTGCAACTGACTACTTCGGGTTCAGAAAAACACCC
>DTZW01000466.1:0-1581 GCA_012961165.1 Gammaproteobacteria bacterium
AACGTCGGGATACCCACATTGTCGATTACCTCGGAGCTGCCTGCGCCGGTCGAGCCTTGCATACCGTCGAGCTCGACAAAATCGAAACCGTCCTTCGCGGCAATCTTAATGTCGTCACGTATCCGCCCGGCACCAAGTTTTACGCTGACTGGAAGCTCGTAGCCTGTAGCCTCACGAAATTCTTCTATCTTGATGACCAGATCGTCAGCCCCAAGAATATCGGGATGCCGCGATGGCGAGCGCAGATCAATCCCAGCCGGAATTCCACGGATCTTCGCCAGTTCCGGGGTGACCTTCTTCGCCATCAACTGACCGCCAAGGCCAGGCTTTGCGCCTTGCGATATATAGATCTCCAAAGCGTCAGCTCGGCGCATGTCGTGAATATTCCAGCCTAATCGCCCACCAAGGCACTGGAAAATGAGTTGCCCAGCTGCATCCCGCTGAGCATCGCTCATACCACCCTCTCCGGTATTTTCAGCAATCCCGGACATGGCCGACCCCATTGCAATGGCCTGCTTGGTGGATCGACTGAGTGCGCCGTAACTCATCGGTGCGATCATCACCGGCATACTGAGTTTCAAAGGCCTTGCACCGTTGATGCCGCCAATTTCAGTATCCATGTGCACCTTTTCAATAACATTCCGGTCGGCACCCGCGCTGGCAAGGCTCTTGCGAAAACCAATATCACTAAAATGGGGTAAGGGTCTGGCTCCACCATAGCCGCGGATACGGTAGCGACCGCTTTGCGATTTGATCGCAATATCTTCTTGAATCTTGGGGTTCCAGTAAAAAGATGCGCCGGAGAAACTCTGAAAAGGGATGCTGCGCATCGGGCGCTCTGGCGTACCATAGCGAAGCTTGGTACCGGCATTTACCACTTTTGAGAAACCCATCGGCGCTTTGATGTCGTAGCGATCCAGAAATTCATGCAACGAGTCCAGTTCTGCCTGATCGGTATCGGTCAACATCGCGTCAGAGCCGAGATCCTCGACCTTGCCGGCAACGAATATCTCACCAGCGGACATGTCCTCTCCCAGACGCTCGCCAGAATCGCCCAGAATAATTATGCGCCCGCCATACATCATGTAACCGGCCATGAAATTGGCATTACCCACGCAACATAAAGTGCCTGCTTTCATGACCTGACCGGCACGCGAACCCATGTTGCCGTGAATCACGATTTCCGCACCGCGAATGGCCACACCCGGAATGGCGCCGGCGTTACCGCCAACCACAACCGAGCCGCTGTACATGTTATCCCCCACGCCCCAACCCACGTTATGGCTGACGTTGAAATGTGCCTGGTCGGTTAACCCTGCACAGAAATACCCTGCTGAACCCCTAACATTGACCCGAACCGGCGCAGTCAAGCCAACACCGATATGATGGCGTGCATCCGGGTTGAGGACCTCGACGTCTTCCCCCGCCTCCCCCAACGCGCGCAACCGTGTGTTGGCCTCGCGAACGCTTAACTGTGCTAGATCGAGCGAGACCATGTTGCGTAAGTGCCGGGAGCAGGCTCCCGGGTATTCAAGGCCTGCCCCGGGAACAGGCGGTTCAAGGAAACTTCTTCTGAGGCAA
>DTZW01000466.1:1622-2105 GCA_012961165.1 Gammaproteobacteria bacterium
GGGTTTGGCCGCGAGCCGATCCTTAGCATAACCAATCTCGTCCTGCGTAGAGACCAAAAAGGAAAAGGTACCGTCCAGGTCATCAATAGAGCTTGCCAGCGCCTCTTTGAGAGCAATGCCCTGCGCCAGTTTGTCGCCAAGATAAACCGCGATCAGTTCGCTGTCGTTATCGGTGGTGAATTCGAATTCCCGCTGTTCCAAACGTCGACGCATTTTCCAGTAATTCGTGATCTGTCCGTTGTGCACAATCGCCACATCAGCAAAACCGGTCGCCCAGAAGGGGTGTGCAGCCTCGGGCTTTACGTCGCTTTCCGTGGCCAGGCGAACATGTCCCAAACCATGCGTGCCGCGAAACCGGTGCACGCCATAACGTTCGTCTACTTCGTGGGCGCTGCCGACGTCTTTGACAATCTCCAGGCTGGTGCCGATCGAGATAACCTTCGCTGCGTGCTCCATCTCATAGGAAAGTTTTTGCACGTCACC
>DTZW01000466.1:2150-3031 GCA_012961165.1 Gammaproteobacteria bacterium
CCGACTTGCGCTTCTTCTTCGATAATGGCGCCAAGCTCCTCGAGGCGGCGCCGGATAGCATCAATAGCACCTTGTTGATTGCCTCCTTCGCTGGACCTGTCCAGCAAAAAGCGCAACTTCAGTCGGCCAGAGAGCTCGGGCGCATACAAGGCAAAACCGGTCGAATCAGGCCCGCGATGCTGGCAGCCATCGAGCATCCGTATGAGCGCATCGCCCGTGTCGAACACCTGGTCGACGCCTCGATACATGATTCCTGCAATTCCGCACATAAGCTATCAATCCCCCCAAAATTTCTACGGTGACGCCAAACCGCGAGCCTACGCCGTTCCTGTCATAAATTCAACAGGTGGAAACAATGTTTCTTTGTAGGAAATATTTTCGCTCAAGAGATCAAAATAAACCCGGCTGAGGCCGGGTTTAGATTCTCACCAGGCGCTGAAGGTTAAGACGAAACGAGATAGGACTCCATGGAGTCGTCCATTGCCTCGAGCCAGGGGGTGTGATGGGCTGGCTGCATATTGCCTGTCATTAGCGAGCGATAAGCGTTGTTACGAAACGTCATGATGTCTTCATGCTTGTGATGCTCCCACTCCATAAAGGTTTTGTTCACACCTTCGACATCAAAACTGGGGTAGTCGGTTTCATTAATCAACTCTTGAACATAGTCACCCTGGAACCAGATCATCTGCTCATCGTCCTCGAGCGCCTCTTCGCGGGCGCGCCAGACCTGACTGTGCCGAACCATTTCTTCTAGGCCAGGCAAGTTGATGCGTCCAAGAATCGCATCCCGGGCGTACCACGCCTGGGCGTCAAACATATTGAAAGTGTAGAACTGATCCTGCATCCCCAGGTACATCAGTTTGGGGTTTGCTTCCCAGAAC
>DTZW01000466.1:3221-5182 GCA_012961165.1 Gammaproteobacteria bacterium
CGGCACCTCTTCCCAGTTATCAGGCCAATGAAAACCCATTGGCCCCGTTCGATGGGAAACAGTGATGGACTTGGCACCGTACTTATAGCATTGCGAGCCAATATCCTCCGCAGAATAACTCGTACCGATAATGAGGAGGTCTTTATCCTTAAATTCAAGTGCATCACGAAAATCATGGGCGTGCATCACTCGTCCGTTAAACGTTGCAAGACCCTCAAAATCCGGCACATTCGGTGTTGAGAAATGCCCGCTAGCCACAATCACATAATCGAATTCTTCGGTATAGCTGTGACCCTCGACCAGGTTCTGAACAGTAACCGAGAAATTATCCTTATCTTCGTTGTAATGGACCCGACGGACCGGACTGCAAAACCGAATTTGACTTCGGACACCGGCTTTCTCAACACGGCCCTTGATGTAATCCCACAGCACGGCGCGTGGCGGGTAGGAGGCGATTGGCCGGCCGAAATGCTCCTCGAAAGTGTAATCGGCAAACTCCAGGCACTCTTTAGGGCCGTTGGACCACAAATAACGATACATGCTGCAGTGCACCGGTTCACCGTGCTCGTCCGTACCTGTGCGCCAGGTATAGTTCCAGATGCCACCCCAGTCGGCCTGTCGCTCGAAACAGACCACTTCGGGAACCTCCGCCCCTTTCTCGGCTGCCGACTGGAAGGCCCGCAATTGCGCCAGGCCGCTAGGCCCAGCCCCGATTACCGCTACTCGCTTCGCCATTTAACTTAACTCCTTCGATTCTCTAAATATTCCACGCTTAGACAGGCCATTTTAATTTCCGGCGTTTGGGGTAGTCGCCCTTCTTCGAACATTCCAGTTTTGCAGGGGCCACCCTAATGACTAGAAATACTCAAAGCAATGATTCGGCTACCAAATTTTACAAATTCACATTGATTGGATCGAAAATGGTTGTCAGTTAGAAAACTTATTTTGGTTGAATAGTCTTGGCCTTGAAATCTAAACTGTCTGGACTCGCAGGGAAACCCGCCAACGCCGCTTCATGAACCAGGCAACAAGCAGCGCAATAACCACCGCGCAACGGGCAACGGGCAACGGGCAACGGGCAACGGGCACAATACATCGCTCGACGATTAACTTCGACTCGAAATAGCACTCGATAAGGCAGATATTATGACAACAACCATGAGAGAAGGGTCGGGCATCTCCCGAAAGATCACCAACCTCAATAGTTCTGTGTTTACCCCATATGATCTTGACGGGCCAGTCCAACAAGACATGCACCTGTTGAATATCAGCTACGACCGTACCAGCGGGACTGGCTGGTATGTAATTCGGATGGACCCTGGGGCGGTCACAATTCCCCATCAACACAAAAAACTCGAGGAGTTTCTCATCCTTGAGGGCGAGTTGATCGAAAATGACGGCACCGTTTTAACCACCGGCGACTTTGTCAGTTACGCGCCTGGAACGAGTCACAACTCAAAAACTACTACCGGGTGCCTTCTCATCGCACTTGATCGAACACCCGAATGACGCTCCATCTGACAAAGGATCAAATAGATCGATTCAATGCTGATGGATTTCTCATCGTTGAAGACCTGGTCGATGAGAAAACTGTTGTACAACTGCGGGGACGATTTGATCGCTTGTTTCAAGGAGATTTTCATACCGGAATCAAGCCTGATGAGGTGAACTGGCAGCAAGGAAAGAGCGATCCCCTATTAACTCGCCAGATCTGCAACGCCTGGAAAGCCGACCCTTGGGTTGGGGCAACAGTGCTTCGTGAAGATCTCGGCAGGGCCATTGCACAGCTGGGGAGCTGGCCCGGCACGCGAATTGCACAAGACAACGTCATCAGCAAACCCCCAGGTGCGCGGGCGATCGGGTATCACCAGGACAACGCCTACCTCGGTTGGTACACCCCCCGTGAGATGCTGACGTGCTGGATCGCACTTGACGATGTCTCAAAAGAGAGTGGCACACTG
>DTZW01000466.1:5306-9633 GCA_012961165.1 Gammaproteobacteria bacterium
GGCCTACGTGGAAGTACCGTCAGGAGGCGCCTCCTTTCACCACGGCTGGACCTGGCACGGTTCCGGGATGAACAACTCGTCCATCGAGCGGCGCGCCTTGGTGTTGCACGGGATGCCTTCCAACGCGCAATTCGTTCCAGGTCATCTGGGTCAAGGAACTGGACCGGTCTACGGCCGCTATAAACGTCTTGTTGACTGCGAAATCGACGAGAACTACTTTCCCATCCTATGGCAACAACAGGGCTATCGAACCCCTGGGCTCGAGGCGATCATGTCTGCCGCTACTGGGTAGTCCGTACCCCACCAGTCGAATCGACCCGGCAGACACAAACCTACCATCATTCGTTCGACAAGCTCGATCGATACAAACTTCAATCGCATACGCTGCGAATATCGACATCACTTAGCAGGCGCCAGCGAACTCTCCACTGTTTAAGAAAGTCTTTTAATTTACACAATTGGCTATCACTCACTGCCAACTGACCAATTGTCGGTTTTCTGCGCCTTTAGAAATGTAGCTGCGATTCCTGGGTAATAACGAGCTTGCGCCAGTTGAATTGATAATCTTTTTCGTTAGGTCAGAAATGGTTCGGCCCTTAGAGAGAGTTTTTCATATATTTTTCATACTCTTATCAGTTTTTTCTTTTTAGTAACCTAGTTTCATTAAAACATTTCAAAACTGGAAATCCCGCAAAAAGTTAATGTAAAATGGTTGTCCATCTGAGTCGATATCGGCGCAGGTGCACCAGCTTAACTCGGTGCGAAGTCATGCTCAGGAGGTACTGTTTCACTTCCGGCGACGTGATGTACGCAGACCTGGATAGTGCATAGTGTCTCCCGACACTAACCCACAAAAAAGGGAGTTATGCAATATGAGTCCTGAAGAGCTAAGGGCGGTAATCGATGCTGCCGCAAACGCAAGCATGGAGGCCTATTACTGGTGGGCCACAGGCATAATGGTCTGCATTCACGCAGGCTTCATGATGTACGAAATGGGTCAGTCCCGAGTCCGCAATGTGCTCGCCTCTGGTGTCAAAAACATCCTGGCGTTTGCTTTTATCATTCCAACGTTCTTTTTGTTTGGCTGGTGGCTTTACTGGGCCTACGGCACCGGGAATATTTTCATTCCAGATGCTAGCGCAGAATTTGCGCAGTATTACGTGCCCTGGAGCGATGGCATGGGGCCGAACCTGCAAGACCAAGCCTCGGGTGTTTTCTGGGCGGCATTTGTGCTGTTCTCCGCGACCACGGCGTCGATCGTTTCTGGTTCTGTCATTGAGAGAATTCGAATCAGTTCCTGGATAATCCTCGCAACGCTGGTCGGATCGGTGGTGTGGATTATTGCCGCTGGGTGGGGTTGGTCCGCCGGTGGCTGGCTGGTCACCGATTGGGGTTATCACGACGTCGGCGCCGCTGGAGTGGTACATATGATCTCTGGCTTCTTTGCGCTGGGCGTGCTGATCAATCTGGGACCACGGGTCGGACGCTTTAACGCCGACGGATCAGCCAATGATCTGCCCGGGCACAGCATACCAATGACTATCGCCGGACTGATGATCATTATCATTGGGTTCTTCGGTTTTCTCGGCGCTTGTCTGATCTACCCCGCCCCGATGGCTGGCTCTACGGCCGATGCGGGCTGGCTTACTATCTACGGAGGCCCGGCTACGCTTTCATCGTTTGCCTTTAACACGCTGATGGGTTTTGCCGGCGGCATAATAGGTGCTTACTTCATCACCAAAGATCCCTTCTGGATGATGTCCGGCGCACTGGCAGGAATCTTCTGCGCAGCGGCGGGCCTGGACCTTTGGTACCCCGGCACCGCGTTTGCACTTGGGTTCCTGGGTGGTGTCGTCATACCTTACGCTCACAAAATGATCACCAGCTGGGGCATCGACGATGCGGTGGGCGCAGTCTCTGTGCATGGTGTCTGCGGTTTGATTGGCGTTTTGGCGGTAGGCGTATTGTTAGGTGGATATCCAGCCCTTACTGAAGGGGGCCCGACTATAAGCTTTACCGGGCAACTGGTTGGCGCGATCGCCATGGGACTGGGAGGCTTTATTCCAGGCTACGTCGTATCGTGGATCCTGAATAAATGCGGAATCCTCAGAACCTCAGACGCGGTACAGCAGATCGGTGTTGATGCAGAGATACCGGTGGCGGCCTATCCTGAGAATATGCAATCCCGCGACTACAGCTGATCTGTATCAGATTAACGAATAATAGGAGAAACAACCATGTTTGATTCAAGTCCAATTGAGTCGTGGGAAGGCGCAGGTGCTGTGTTCAATAGCGCTGGCAGCGGTGGTCTGTACATCTGGGTGCTGATTACAGCCGCACTTTGCATCATACCCGTGATCTCCGCGATTCGGCACGAAAACGAGATTGAGAATAAGCACGGCTAAGTCGATCAGACTCAGCTAGCTTTGATGATTGGAAACGGCCTGATGGAAACCATCAGGCCGTTTTTTTTCACTTCAGTGCCCATAATGCGACCGCCAGCGCTTAACAGCTTTTGCCTTAGCTACTAGCATCGCTTTTTTCCGGTTTGGATTAATATTTTGATAGCGACTACGGCTCATATCCTTGAACCCGGCTTATGGCGGGCAGACCCCTACCTCGAGCGTTATACCGTCAGTGGAGGTGGCTCGATCGTTTTTGAGCTTTTTTACGATGATTCAATCACAATTATCGACCCAGAAGGATCTCAACCCGGCGAGCTCATCGCTTTTGACAAAAACGGTAAACCTGATTGCGCCGGATTATCAGATGATGAACCCGTTAAGGCATCAGGCTTTCAACAATCGATGTCTGTCCGAAGTGACAGCTCTCAACAACTTCTTGAAGGATTAAAGCGACGTAACATTAATCCGTCCCAGGCAAAGGCCTTGCCTCTTTTCGGTACCGAAACACCTCCTGGCGCAGCGGTGAACTACACCGCGGGCAAAGACCTGCTCTGTATCGTTTGCGCCCCCGGCAAGTCGATGGCCGTAGATGAGCAAACGCCTCCCACCTCGTTGGTGGTTCAAGTCCAGCGCAGCCGTCAACGGGATCTGCGCGAACCTCCATTGCCAGAGCCGCTGGCCGAGCCGCGTTTGGAGCTGCGAATCGATCGCTGCACGGCCAGTCAGTACACCGTGCATGCTGGAGAATATATCCAGATCATCGATGTGGCAGGGCGTGAGTGTTCTGACTTTTTAGCCTTTTCCCGCGCAGCGCTCGATCGAGGTCAAGAACGCCATATCGACATGACCACCACCCGCACCCTGGTGGGTGCCGGGTACCCGGGCCCGGGCCTTTATGCCAAGTACTTCGATCGCGATATGCAGCCGCTGGTCGAAGTCGTTCAAGATACTTGTGGGCGCCACGATACCTTTGGACTCGCCTGTGCCGCCAAATACTATGAGGACCAAGGCTACTTTGGCCACCCGAACTGCTCGGACAACCTTAACCAGACTATGGCGCCCTTCGAGGTCAGGCCCCGCCGCGGCTGGGAGGCAGTCAACTTTTTCTACAACACGGGCATTGACGAGCACAACGTACTTTTCTTAGACGAGCCCTGGTCACGGCCTGGCGACTATGTACTGCTTAGGGCCATGACAGATCTCGTCTGCGCATCGACAGCCTGCCCGGACGATACCAGTGCTGCCAATGGCTGGAACCCAACCGACATTCACGTCCGCATCTATACTCCGGAGAAGGCCTTTTCACGGGCCATTGCATACAGAATGACAGCAGACGCCGAAACCCAACTGACGCGCGAGACCGGTTTCCACCCTCGCACAGCCCAACTCACCCGTAATTTCACTGAGTACCGGGGGTTTTGGCTCCCCACTATATTTAATAACGCCGGCGCGATCGATGAGTACTGGGCCTGCCGGGAAAAAGCCGTGGTCATGGATCTTTCCCCGCTTCGAAAGTTCGAGGTGCTTGGGCCCGACGCGGAGACTCTGATGCAGACAGTGCTGACCCGCAACGTGCGGCGCATGGCTGTCGGCCAGGTGGCCTACACTGCCATGTGTTATCCCCACGGTGGCATGATTGATGATGGCACCGCTTTGCGATTAGGCCCTGACAACTTCCGCTGGATTGGAGGGGACGATTACAGCGGTTTGTGGCTGCGCGAGCAGGCACAGAAACTTGGCTTGAAAGTGCTGGTTAAATCATCCACAGATCAGTTACATAACGTTGCTGTTCAAGGCCCCAATAGTCGGGATATTCTTAAGCAGATCATCTGGACACCGCCGGCACAACCCACAGTAGAGGAGCTCGGCTGGTTTCGCTTTACCATAGGCCGACTTAGTGATATGCACGGCCTCCCGGTCCT
>DTZW01000467.1 GCA_012961165.1 Gammaproteobacteria bacterium
CTTTCCGGCGGCTGCATCGAGGAAGACCTGCTGGAAAAAATCACTAACGGCGAACTCGCCACCAAAAATCCAGAGGTCTTGCTGTACGGCAAGACGACCGAAGAAAGCGAACGTTTCGGCCTGCCCTGCGGCGGCCAGTTACATATCGTTGTCGAACCCCAGATGGACAAAAACAATCTGCCCCAGTTTGAAGCCATCACCCATCGCCTGGCGCAACGGGAATGCGTAGAACGCAAAGTTGATATCGCGACCGGCGAAATCACCGTAGAAGACAGGGATCGCTTCAAGCACCTGCAGTTCACCGGCGAGTTCGAAAATTCAGCCACACCCAACGAAAACTACCTGGTGCAAACCTACGGCCCCAGGTACCAGTTGTTCTTGATTGGTGCCGGCCAGGTGTCACAGTACCTGGCCCAGATGGCACAGATGCTGGACTACCATGTCGTTGTCTGTGATCCACGTGAAGAAATGATTGATCAGTGGACCATCGAAGGTACCCAGTTGGTGAACGACATGCCGGACGACGCCGTTCGTCAGTATGCGGATGACTACTTCTCGGCGATCATCGCGCTCACTCATGATCCGCGAATCGATGACATGGGCCTGATGGAGGCGCTAACAACCGACTCGTTCTTCATCGGCGCTATGGGATCGGTCAGAACTTCCGCCAAGCGCCGTGAACGGCTGATCCAGCTGGACCTCAGCGAAGAACAGATCAACAAGCTACATGCCCCCGTTGGCCTGCCCCTCGGCAGTAAAACGCCGGCTGAAATCGCTATCGCCATTCTTGCGCAGTTAACTGCACTTCGCAGTGAAAAAGACCATGCCCTGGAGGCTGACTTCCGCCAGAAGCAAGCAGTTGCCGGATAGATGATTGGCGCAATCGTACTAGCCGCTGGCAGCTCCCGTCGATTTGGCGGCGACAAACGAAAAGCAACACTGCCCAATGGCAAGACGGTCATTCAACAATCAGTTGAGACGGCCCTCACCTGTTTCGACGAAGTCACCCTGGCACTGCGCTACGGCGACAATGCGCTCGCGGCAGAATTATCGCCGCTGATCAACAATCCAAAACTCAACATTTTCCAGGCACCTGATTCCGCCCTGGGCATGGGGCATAGCCTTGCCAACGCAATACGGCAAGTGAATAACTGGGACGGTGTTTTTATATTCCTGGCAGATATGCCGTACTTACAACAAGCGACCATCAACCACTTGAAAGAGGCTTTCACCGCTAACCAAACAAACAATCCAATAATCGCGCCAACACACAATGGTCAACTCGGCCATCCAGTCGGGTTCGCAGCAAGCTACTTCAATGAACTAGCGGCGCTAACAGGAGACAAAGGTGCCAAGCCGGTAATGAACGCGAACACGACAAAGGTGATCGAGGTAACTGTAGATGACCCTGGCGTATTAAAGGATGTTGATACACCTGAAGACCTATAACCAAACCGTCATCCTAGACCCACCATCGTCACCTTAGACACACCATCCCGTCATCTTAGGCACACCACCCCGTCATCTTAGACACACCACCCCGTCACCTTAGACACACCATCCCGCCATCTCGACTGGAGGCGGAAGTTTAATACACCGTCATCTCGACTGGAGGCGAAGCCGGAACGGAGAGATCTCGCCTT
>DTZW01000468.1 GCA_012961165.1 Gammaproteobacteria bacterium
CTGTTGTCCAGTGTTAACCAGTCGAGGAAAGCCGAGTACGAACGTATTGCGAAACGCAATGACATTGGGCTTGCTGATGTAGAGGTGCTCGCTGGTCGCAAGGCTATGGAAAAATCTGCGCCCGGCGCATATATACGACCACGGGGTAGCTGGACGAAGAAACGCTGAATTTCGATAGACGATGGTGTTCTTCAGTCGGGAGTGACAGCACTTGTTCTAGAGGTCTGTCACGATTTCCTTTCATGTTATTCAAACTTTCGTTAAGCACGCTCGTGCTGGCTGATGAGTTTTTGAGATGGGCTGTACGCTGGAATTGATATCTTCTGAGCCGACAAACATTTAACGACCCAATCGAAGAGCTCTCTTGGATCTGATCATGTTAATGCTTGTTCTTACAAATAGCGCTCCAGTACTTTCTCGTGCGTCTCGGAATGCCAACGTCCATTCTCTCGCTTTCCTTTTGAGTAAGCGTGAACGGTCTGTGCCCTGCCCTGGTAACACGATCCCGGAGGCAATGGTTTTACCAGAAAAATAATGCGTAATTTGAACGTGCCTGGTCTTAGTCTTAGTCTTAGAAATGGCGTAATGTCACTGTCGAAGACTCGTTTGAGTCGTTGAGCCCAGGTTAGCTTATTCAGCTCACTAACACTGAAATGAGTGGTTTAAATTGCGATACTATAGAATGGAGATTGAATTAATGGAAAATCTGAACAACTATTACTATTATCTTCGGCTCAATTTTTGCTTTGGTCCAGTTTCGCGAATATAGGAAAAGACAGAAAATTGAAATGGCCTCCGAAATGTGTAGACAATTTAGTGAACCAGGCCTGGATCGCGCAATAACACTATTACGACACCTTCCGGATGACACCAGCTATGAAACTCTTAAATCCATGGATATCGAATACGAAGAATCCGCTCAAATAGTGGGTCACGCATTTGAAAGTATGGGTTTGTTAGTTCACATTGATGTAGCCTCCTTTGACCTTATTCAAAGTCTTGCCGGAGGACTATTGCTTACCACATGGAAAAACTACACTGTTGGGTTGAAGGAACAAGGGAGCTTGAATCGAATCCAAGGTTTGCCGAATGGGTTGAATGGTTAGTCAATCACGTTGAATCAGAGGAAACAATCGTAGTTCCCTCTTATATCGCTTACAAAGACTGGAAACACAAATAGCCGATTAAAAATTGGGTCTCTTAAAAACCTCTACCAGAGTAGCCTCGGCGAGAGTTATTTGGATGTCACGGGACAAGAATATGAATGGAAGGGTATTCGCATTGGAGTTTTAATGGGGTCACGGGAAATGATTCTTTCTGCAGGTGCAAGCAGGGAATCAGGTAGCGACGCGAGATGCTGGTTGAGTTTGCAATACCGCCGCAGACGTCGTATTCAAATAAGGATCGGGAGAGGGATCGAAAATGGGCAGACCTGAGGGTTTAACTTCTGAAGGTTATCTAAAGCTGATAAGCGCTTTTGCGGTCGACCTCCTTCAAAGATCAACACTTGATGAGATTTTCTGGCTCATCGCCGATCGCGCAATCGCTGGCATTGGGTTCGATGATTGCGTGATCTATTTGCTCGATCGCGCCACCGGTGAATTAGTCCAAGTGGCCGCCTATGGGCCCAAGAGTCCGGAAGGTCGTGTGATTGTTGATCCCATTACGATTCCCCTGGGAGAGGGGGTTGTCGGTTCGGTCGCCAGAAATTTGAAACCGGAGCGTATTCGGGATACTCGTCTTGATTCAAGGTACATTCTTGACGACGAATTCAGGCTTTCTGAACTGGCCGTGCCTATTGTGCTTGATGGCGAGTGCCTTGGCGTCATTGATTCAGAGAATTTAAACGTTGGTTTTTACACCGAGAAGCATGAAGAGATTCTTGTGACGATTGCCTCGATGGCAGCCACAAAAATCTCAGATGCGAAGCGTGAAGAAGAACTGCATTCGACCGTTCGTCAATTGAAAACTGTGCAAAACAAGCTGGCGACTCAGGCGGTAGAGTTGATTAATGCCAAAGAAATAGCTGATTCTTCAAATCGAGCTAAAAGCGCATTTTTGGCAACGATGAGCCATGAGATCCGAACGCCACTTAATGCGATCATAGGCTTATCGGATTTAATGAGAGACACCTCACTGGATCCTGAGCAACATGAGTTTGCGAAGGTCATCTGGGACTCGAGTAATCATTTGTTGAAATTGATTACGGACATTCTTGATTTTTCAAAAATCGAAGCAAATGAATTGAGCTTTGCAGAGGGCAATCTGAATTTAAAGCAATTGGTTGAAACGTCTATTCGAGTATGTACATCAGCCAATCCAAAGAACAAGATTCCGGTGGTTGCTAATTTCGATTCTTCAACTCCGGATTGGATTCTTGGAGATGAAGCGAGGGTTCGGCAAATCCTGGTAAATCTGATTGGCAACGCTTTAAAGTTTACCTTGGAAGGCCAAATAACGGTTAAGGTCACAACCGAGTCGGAAAATTTGTTAGTTTCAATCACAGATACTGGAGTAGGAATTCCCGAAACGGATATTGAAAATATTTTTAGCCCGTTTCAGCAGGTGGATTCTTCATTGTCCCGACGATATGAAGGAACCGGTCTTGGTTTGAGTATTGCGAGAAAATTGAGTCGTTTGATGTCGGGTGATTTAAGCGTGAGCAGCGTTGTCGGCGTAGGGACGGAGTTCGTTTTATCCCTTCCTCTGCGAGCAGTAACCCATCAGCGGACTAAACCACCCGGTCGCGCGAAAATTGAGCAAAAAAGGAAATTGAAGATCTTAATTGTCGAAGACAATCCCGCGAACCGGTTGCTGGTCGTTAAGATCCTAGACCAGGTCGGATTCACCGCAGATGTAGCTGTCGCTGTAAATGGCCTGGAGGCCGTCAAGTTAGTAAGTAAATCGCCTTACGATTTGATATTCATGGATCTTCAAATGCCTGCGATGGATGGTTATGAAGCGATGCGAAAAATTCGCTCCAATGGCGCAATTATTCAACCGCGGATCATCGTCATTTCTGCGAACGTCCAACCTGAGGACGTCAGTAATTCGTATAGCGCCGGTGCAGACGGATTTCTTCCCAAGCCGATTGATCGAGAGGCGATGGTCAATATTATTAATGCGCTATCGTAACTCTCCAGGATACTCCGGCAACCTTTGTCAGCGAGCATTGCTTCTCTCCCCTGTCATCAAACTCACAATTAGCCGCAGATATAGACCTAAGCGCTCATAGTTCATGTTAATTCTAGGTTTAACTCAATGGCCATCGCATATTTAGACGTAAGCATTGCCGTAAGTTATTGATTGTGTTCGCAAAGAGTTGCCAGCTTTGGTAGGCCGTCCAGGAATCGATAACGATGGTATTTATTTTACAGGCAGCTTTTATCCAAAAATGGTGGCCTAATGCAGGTGATACGTTCCAGGCCCACCGGCCAGTTAGGCGGCAAGGTCGTTGCAACGATTGCCGAAGACGATCAGGAAGATTTCAAAGCATGCATCAACGTCCCTCAGTTTGCCGGCTTTTCGCTGAAGCTATCGACCGTTAACAGCCAGGGTGGCGGTTACATCGGTTTCAATCGCCACATCATTGCGCTATTTATTTAGGGCGGTGCGGTGTCTTGCTAACTTGTAATGCAACACCCGGTACCGGCGGTCACAATCAACATGCATCTTCGATAGACCTTCAGTATACTCTGGGCAATAGGGCCATTACGGTCCCTTGAATCCAATATAGAACAATAGAACAATAGCTAAATAAGGTAGTACCGTTATGGAATGTCCGAAATGCCAAGCGAACATGGAAGAAGTCACCTACGGTCGTAATATGACTGTAGATCGTTGCTCCAATTGTAAAGGAATCTGGTTCGACATTGGTGAAGCTGAGGTATTAAAGGGCAAGTGGATGTCCGAGTTCGTGGACAGTGGCGACCCTGAAATGGGCAAGGAATTCAACAAAATCGTAGACGTTGATTGTCCTCGATGTGGCAAGAAAATGGACAAGATTGCAGATCCCAAGCAATCCCATATCTGGTACGAAGCCTGCCAAGAGCATGGTATGTACTTCGACGCTGGGGAGTTCACAGATTATAAATACGAGACACTTCTGGATAAGTTTCGAGACCTTATTACAGGTAAACGAAGCTAGCGGATGACATGTTAGTCACCTTCTATGGGGTCCGCGGTTCTATCGCCGCACCTGGCCCTAGAACAATAAAGTATGGTGGCAACACGTCCTGCGTGCACGTACGCCTGAACGACGGCAACAATATCATCTTTGATGCAGGCACCGGTATTCGCGAATTGGGCATTAGGATGGTTCAAAATGATGAGCCCCTCCTCCTTCTTCTTAGTCACGGTCATTGGGATCATATTCAGGGTTACCCGTTCTTTGCACCAATCTATCAGCCAGATCGCGAGATCAGGATTTGCCAGAGCATAGACAGCAACGCGGTTTCACTCAAAGCCATTCTTGAACAAATGGATGGTTCGACCTTCCCGGTTCACTCCGAGGATTTACCGTCAAAGATCACAGCGGTGCATCAGGTTGATGAATACCTTGATGCGCAATCGTTTCAGACGACCAGAAAGCCGCTAAATCATCCGGGAGGTGGAGACGCCTACCGGATCGAAGAAGATGGCGTCTCCATCGCCTACATCACCGACAATGAACTAGACCCACTGGCAGCGCCCCAGACAACGTATGCCGAGTGGGTAGATTTTTGTAAGGGTGTAGATCTGTTGATTCATGACGCGCAGTACACCGAAAAGGACCTGCCTGCCAAACACGGCTGGGGGCATTCCCTGATATCCCAGGTGCGCCAACTCGCAGTCGATGCTCAGGTTAAAAACCTGGCGATGTACCACCATGATCCGGAGCGCACCGATTCGGAACTGGACGAGATCGCGATAGAATCAGTAAAGTTTTTTAAATCCAGGAACAGTGTGATCGGATCCTATATAGCCTCTGAGGGGCTGGTGTTTGAACTCACTTCCAGGAAAGACTCCAGGGTCACGACCATCGACCTCCACGAAACCAACAGGTAACGCTATCAAAATCGTTTCATTTAACGTGAACAGCATCCGTGTGCGGCTTAATCAGCTGCAAGCTGTTATCAAAAAACATAACCCCGCTATCATCGGCTTGCAGGAAACCAAGGTAACCGATGAAGACTTTCCTGTTGAGGAAATAAACGACCTGGGATACGACGTCGCTTTCCATGGCCAGAAGACCCACTACGGTGTGGCCCTGCTTTATCGGTCCGAAGCAACCGACATCAGCAAAGGATTCGCTACTGACGATGAAGACAGCCAGAAGCGCCTGATTAAAGCCTCATTCGCCACGAAAGACGGACGTCCCTTATCGGTCATCAATGGCTATTTTCCCCAGGGTGAAAACCGAAAACACGCGACAAAGTTCCCTGCCAAAGTAAAGTTCTATGCAGACCTACAGGCAGACCTTTTGAAATCACATGATCCAGACGAATTGCTGTTCGTGATTGGCGATATGAACGTTGCGACGGTTGACCAGGACATCGGGATCGGGTCCGACAACGCAAAACGTTGGCTTCGGGACGGCAAAACCAGCTTCCTGCCGGAAGAACGTGAATGGATTGCGCAACTGAACGAGTGGGGTTTACATGATGTCTACCGACATCACTATCCAGATGTCGATGACCTGTTCAGCTGGTTTGATTACCGTAGTCGCGGGTTCGAGCGGGAACCTAAAAGAGGGCTCCGTATTGACCTGATTATGGCTTCAACAGGCGCGCTTGGATACTCAAAGGATTCCGGCATCGACTATGACATCAGGTCTATGGACAGGCCTTCGGATCATTGTCCAATCTGGGCAGATTTCGATATCGACCTATAAGCGTCAGCTTTTCGGCTCGATCTTTACCAGTCTCAAATCAAAGGTGACAGGCACCATCAGGTCTATGGATTGCAGACCTGCAACCTTTCTGAGCGATTCCAGACCATCTGACAAAGCAAACTGTGACGCATGGATAACAATCGGCCCAAGACTGGTGACTTCATAGCTATTGTCTGAACTCCGGGTAACCTTAACCAGCACGTTTTTTGATAAATCCGTTCCGTGAAGGTTGACGCCAAGGAGTATGGTGTCTGTCTTGCTTTCGCCCAGTCCAAGACTGGTGAATTCATCCAGATCAAGGTTGGCGGTGACGGTCACGTCGGGATACTGCGCTACCTCAAACAGTATTGCCTGCATCCGCTCATTCCTGATAGGTATCAGTGTTTCCACACTCGCCAGCGCAATGACTATGTTTGCTTCACCTGAATCTTCTATGGTGCCTGTAATCTGCGTAAAGCTGTGATTCTCAGCGATCAGGTCATTTTTCACTGAGGCGAAACCGACATAGGATCCTTCCGGGTCAATCACCCATCCCGCCAGCACATGAACCGAGGTCGTTAAGCAGATTACGAGAAGTAACAGATTTTTCATTTAACAGATTCCTTTCAGATTTCCTGGATTAGCTGCTGTGCCGATTTACTTCATCCCTGGTTTCCAGAGCGACTTCCCTGGCTTTTTCTGCAAAGTCCTCTCCCTCACCGGCATAAAGGATCGCGCGAGAAGACGAGACCAGCATACCGCCGCCCTGCCCTGCCCCTACCATTTGCTTCACATCGGCACCCTGGGCACCTACACCGGGTAGTAAAAACGTCATATCGCCGCAAATTTCACGAATCTGCCGGAGTTCCTCTGGTCTCGTCGCACCGACCACCAGTCCGACGTTGTTATTGGTGTTCCAGTGATCGCGGGCTTGCCTGGCGACGTGTTCATAAAGTGTCTGACCGCCTTCCAGCACAAGATTCTGCAGGTCACTGCCACCGGGATTTGACGTTCTGCAAAGAATGAACACACCCCTGTCAGTATAGTCCAGGTAGGGGTCCATGGCGTCTTTACCCAGATAAGGATTCACAGTGGTCGCATCAGCCGCGTATCTTTCAAACACTTCCCGGGCGTACATCTCTGCGGTGCTGCCAACATCGCCGCGCTTGGCATCAAGCAGTACCGGCACATGGTGACTTTTCGCGTATTCAATCGTGGCGAGTAACTCGTCTTCGGCTGCTTCGCTGGCGTAATGGGCGATTTGTGGTTTATAGCAAGAAGCCAGATCGAGCGTGGCATCGATAATCGCCTTATTAAACTCAAATATTGGCTGAGAAGACTGTTTACAGGCCTTGGGGATACGGCTCAGATCCGGATCCAGGCCAATGCAAAGCTTTGACCCGATTGACTTCTGGCGTTTCAGCAAACGTTCAAAGAAGGTCGTGGATGTTTCATTTGTCATTGCGTTAATAGTGTTTTGCCTTCTTATTTCAGCCACTGGTTGTCCTGATGGCCGCCAGGATTACATTGCTTAAACCCACCTTAAAGTCTTCGCGCATAGACGCTTTAGGTGTGATGGTGTCACACAAGGTCAGTGAAGCGACGTGCGCGGGCAGTAAGTATAGCCGAAGCATGGACGTTGATCGAGCAAAAAATGTCCATTAAGTCATTGTTTTTAAAGGTTATTGGGGATCTTCAAAGAGTTGGCATGAAAATCACCACTACTCGTATGAAGTAACAATGCAAAGCCCAGAAAACTAACATGCAAAAAACATCCAAGATTAGCGCCCTTTGCAACGACGAGGATAGTGATGCGCAATAAAATCAGCCTGGCCGTATGACGACTAGTGGTTAAACGCTACCAGGGGCTACGCGACCCTACAGTTAACGGAATATGATTCAGGAAGCGCAAATGATGATCTGGGTAAGCTCCCCATGCCTAGCTACGCTTATATGAAAAAGTATGGACAAAAGAACAAACTGACAAAGGTCGAATTTATTGATGATAAAACCTATATCGCTTCAACAACGCTTAAATCTCCTGCCAGCGGTGATGACGATAGCATGTACCAAATCACTTACATGGTAAAAACAGATGCAGGAAGCTGTAGTCGTTTAGGACCACAACAACTCGAATGGCACAAAAAGTGGTGGAACCATTTAGGGGCATCTTGCTAAGAATCAAACACTAGAATAACTGAAACTTGCGGTAGGCGTTCCCAGCCAGTAGCCTAAGAACGCTACATATCGCAATCCGAGGTGAGTGATGAGTTCTGGTCTATCAAGTTCGTGGACATCCGATGATTACAAACAGGTTGATTTAGACCGAGCGCGAGACTACGCAAAGTCTGCAGATCTAACTGGGCTTGATGTTTCTAACTTCAACCTGTTTCAAGCAGATGCCATTTGGCCCTTTTTCGAACGACTACGAAAAGACTCGCCTGTTCATTACCATGCAGATTCTCGCTATGGACCCTATTGGTCGATCACAAAACATTCACATCTCAAAGAAATCGATAGCGACAACCAACGTTTTTCTTCCACCCGAAGCATCACTATTCAGGACCCGCTCGGCGTTGCAAGCGATACTGAAAGAGATAGTGAAAACGACATAGACACCTCAAGTTTTATCGCCATGGACGCGCCGAAGCACGATCAACAAAGGCGAGTCGTCTCACCCGTCGTTGCACCACCTAACCTGGCCAAGATGGAAGATCTTATTCGTTCTAGAGTGATTGAAATTCTCGAAGGTTTACCGGTAGACGAAGAATTTAACTGGGTTGATCGAGTATCCATTGAACTCACTACTCAAATGCTGGCCACCTTGTTTGACTTCCCATTTGAGGAAAGACGCAAGCTCACGTTCTGGTCGGATGTCGCAACCGGCGGACCACGATCCGGGCTTGTAAACAGTTGGGATGAGGCGCGTGAGGCACTCAATGATTGTTTGGCAAGTTTTCAAACGCTTTGGGCGGATAGAAGTAATGAAGCCCACGAAGGGTTCGACCTGGTGACGATGCTTGCACAAAATTCTGAAACCAAAGACATGCCACCTCAGCAATTCTTATCAACGCTATTGCTGTTGATTATTGGAGGGAACGACACTACCAGAAACTCCATTTCTGGAGGCGTTCTCGCTTTGAATCAGTTTCCAGACCAGTATGAAAAACTGCGCGCTAACGCTAAGCTGATTCCGAACATGGTTGCGGAAATCATTCGTTGGCAAACACCTCTGGCCCACATGCGCAGAACAGCGCTAGAAGATGTCGAGTTCCACGGCAAAACCATCCGCAAAGGTGACAAGGTCGTCATGTGGTACATCTCGGGTAATCGGGATGAAGAGGTTTTCGAAAACGCAGATAAGCTCATCATCGATCGGAAAAATGCCCGCCAGCATGTATCGTTTGGCTTCGGCCTCCACCGCTGTATGGGCAACCGCCTGGCGGAAATGCAACTTCGAGTACTGTGGGAAGAAATTCAAAAGCGATTCCACAAGGTCGAAGTGACTGGAGCGCCTAAACGAACGCCCTCAAACTTTGTGAAAGGCTATACGCATTTGCCTGTTAGATTACATCGACTCTAGAGGATAGGAATTATAGCAGGACCTTTCAAGGGAAAGTCTGAGTATCGAATCAGACCGGTTGGCGTTCTATGAAAGAGTGGAGGAACAAAAATCTTTTAA
>DTZW01000469.1 GCA_012961165.1 Gammaproteobacteria bacterium
GCCTTGCGGGATGTATTGAGCTTGGACTGGAAAAAGCAGGACTGCCTGCGGCGGTTGTGCAAGTGGTTAAAGATACGGATCGAAAATACGTAGGCGAACTCATCACGATGAGCGAGTTTGTTGATGTCATTGTTCCCAGGGGTGGCAATAGTCTGGTCGGGCGAATTACCAGCGAGGCGACGATACCGGTGATAAAGCACCTGGATGGTATTTGTCATGTTTACATCGACAAGGATGCCGACATGGAAAAAGCCTACGCCATCGCGATCAATGCCAAGACCCAAAGGTACGCCGTCTGCAATGCGATGGAAACGCTCCTGGTATCTGCTGATGTGGCAGGTGATATTCTGCCCAGGCTTGCGGCTGGCTACCAGGATCATGGTGTGGAACTGCGCGGTTGTGAAAAAACAGTCAGCATTGTAGGCACGGAGGTGCAGATTAGTCCTGCCAGGGAGTCTGACTGGCATGAAGAATACCTGGCACCCATCTTATCCATTCGCACACTGGATAGCGTCGAAGACGCGGTATCGCATATCAATCACTATGGATCCAAACACACTGATTCTATCGTGACTGAAAACTATACGACCGCCCGACAGTTCCTTCGGGAAGTAGATTCCAGTTCGGTGATGGTGAATGCATCGACCCGCTTCTCGGATGGTTTTGAGTATGGCCTCGGAGCAGAAGTCGGGATATCCACGGACAAGCTTCATGCGCGGGGACCAGTGGGGCTTGAAGGACTTACCTCTCAAAAGTATGTCGTTTTCGGCGATGGCCAAATTCGCCAATGAACCTAGATTTGAAATTCAGGTATGAATAGCACCCTCGTTTTTGGGGGTACTTTTGATCCGGTCCACAGGGGACACATTGAGTCCGTCTGCGCTGTCGCGCGTTTGCTGGGTGATGTGGATGTGTATCTGGTGCCATGTCAGATTCCGGCGCATCGGCCAACGCCCGCAGCATCACCTGAAGACAGGTTAAAGATGCTTCAGCTGGCGGTGGCTAGCCAGGATCGAATTTTTATTGACGATTGCGAGCTGAGACGAGAGGGCACTTCTTATACCGTTGATACGCTGCTTGGCTATCGTCAGAGAGTAGGTAAATCAGGGCCATTGCTGTTCCTGATGGGTCGAGACTCCTGGGCGACGTACCCTGGCTGGCATCGGTGGGAGGCGTTATCCGACCTGGCTCATCTGTTGATACTTGAGCGACCGGGAACGGATCAGCGCTCTCCGGATGTTTTACGCAAGTGGCTTAAAACCAGGCAAGTCCAGGACCCGGAAGAAATGATGAATAGTTCCTCCGGCAAAGTCTGCTTTCTGTCACTCGACCAGATAGATGTCTCTGCGAGTGGACTGAGGGAGGCAATAGCCAAGGGTAGTTCGATTGAAGGGAATGTGAATCCGCTCGTCATGAACTACATAAGACAACACAATTTATATACCGGTGCATCTTTAGAAAACAAGGTGCCCGGCAAACGAATGGAGCACTAATGAATAGCGAAGCACTAAAGGACCTGGTTGTAGAGGCCCTCGAAGACATCAAAGGCCACGAGATTGTCACCATGGATGTCAGGAGCCAGACGGACATTGCTGATTACATGGTGGTCGCCAGTGGTGGAACCGACAGGC
>DTZW01000470.1 GCA_012961165.1 Gammaproteobacteria bacterium
GATCCTACATATTCTGTGGTCAGATACTTGCCGACGATGCAATTAGCCATGTCTTTTTGTGTGCCCGTATGCATCCTGTCGGCACGAACAGAGAAATGCGCTTCGGAGCCAATGGCTATTTTGTAATCTGGGTCTGGCGCAGTCACATAAAATAACTGTCCGTCGCGCTCAAGAACAACAATTGAGCCGGTGTGAGATCGAACAATCCCTGAAAAAAGATTGTTGTTGCCAATGAATTCAGCCACAAACTTGGTTTGAGGTCGTTCATAGATGTCGCGAGATGTTCCTATTTGTTGAATAATGGCGTTGCTCATGACGATGACCTTATCCGCCATCGATAGCGCTTCCTGCTGAGAATGCGTGACCATAATGAATGTCATGCCAAGTTCTTGCTGAATCTTCTTGAGCTCTACCATCATTGTTTGGCGCAAGTTGTAATCCAGAGATCCCAGAGGTTCGTCAAGGAGCAGCACTGTAGGGTGACTGATCAGAGCGCGGGCGAGTGCGACACGTTGTTGTTGCCCGCCACTGAGGTCCCGGGGATATCGGTCAGCAAGATCAGTCATACCGATCAGCTCGAGCATTTCTTCGACCGGTTTAGAGCGTTCTGCCTGGGATTGGCCACGCATTTTCAGACTGAACTCAATATTTTTAAATACATTTCGGTGGGGAAATAAGGCGAAGCTCTGAAACATCATCGAGGTATCGCGATGAGAGGGCGGAAGATCTGTTACGTCTTTGCCAGAAAGGTAAATCTTTCCCGACGTGACTTCCTCGAGCCCACCAATCATGCGGAGCAGCGTTGTTTTTCCACAACCGCTTGGTCCAAGCATGGCAACGAATTCGCCATGTTCTATTTCAGCGTTGAAATCGATGACGGCGTTGATACCGCCAGGAAAAGTCTTGCAGACGTCGGTCAGAACGACGTCGAGTTGCGGCATAACGATGTAACTGTGGCTGGGCTGTTAATTCAGAGATTTAGAGGTGGCAAGCACCAGGCTCCAGACCGTTTCGAACGGTACCTCATCGACCACGCCACTCTCGTTGAATTCATTCAGCAAGGATACGGCTTCCAGCTTAGCGGCATCAGTTGCAGCTGCCTCCTTAAGTTGACCGACTGCATCTTTAAACAGGGTATTTTCTCTGTCTTTTCTGGTTTTCAACGTTAGCTTGAGTAGCTCGCCAATTTGCTCAACGCCATGCTGAAATCGTCCCGATCGGCCTGGCACGCCGAAAAGTCCTCGAATGCCATTCTCTGCGAATCGTTGACGCAATCCCTCGGGAAGTGACTGGGCAAGCCCTTCGAGCGCTTCTCCGACGCCAAATCCAGACGTAAACAAACCACGGATGTTATCTATGGTTCCATCATCACTGCCACCATACATACGAATTTGAGCACCTTGAAGTGCATTACCCATTGCCTTGGCCTGGTCACTTCGCACATCGCGTTCTGCCTCAATATGCATCTTGGCAAGTTCAAAGAATGTTGCGGCATCATTGTATTTTTTGAGTGCAGCGGCTTTCGCTTCAATTCCACTGGCTTCCGCTTCCAGCAGTCTCTGGGTGTTCTGGATACGCAGCGTCTCAATTTCCATTTCTGCCCTTCCTTTGGCGCCAGCTTCTTTTTCT
>DTZW01000471.1 GCA_012961165.1 Gammaproteobacteria bacterium
CTCGAAGGTCTGGTCGCAGGTCATGACGCAATCGCCGAGGTACGCGGGTGCGGATTATTCGCAGGCATCGAATGGGTAAACGCGGAAGGTGAAGCTGACGCACAAGGTGCTGCACGAGTCTCAAACCTGATGAAAGATAAAGGGTTCTTACTGAGCAATGCGGGATCACAAGGCAATGTTATCAAGCTTCGTCCGCCACTTGTGTTCAAGCAAACTCATGCAGATCGTTTTCTGAGCGCATTTCAAACGATGCTAAAAGAATACTGATTAGTGGATGATCCGCTGCTAATTCTTGATCAGATTGTAGGCTGTCTGGACAAATGGGCACTGTCCGTTGCGGACATTTCACTTGCTTCACAATCTGAAAACATTGTGTACCGTCTAACTACTACACAGGGGGGAAAATATGCATTACGTATTCACCGCCCGGGCTACCACACATTTGCAGAATTAGTTTCTGAGCACGAGTGGACGAACGCACTCATTGATAAGGGTTTCCCCCTGCCCAATGCCATACCTACAGTTGATGGAGAACTCTACGTGCCGATGAATGTAGATGGGGGTGTCAGATTCGTTGGGTTGGTCGAGTGGCTTGACGGGAATTCATTGCAAGCACTGACTGAAGAAAATGAAAACCTTGAATTGCTTTATGCATCATTGGAGCAAGCAGGTGAACTGATGGCAAAATTACATAACCACTCAAGACAATGGCAGCCAAGCGAAAGCTTTAGTCGTCACAAGTTCGATATTGATGGTTTTTTTGGCGGCGCCCCCTTCTGGGGACGTTACTGGGATTCATCCTTTGTAGACGAAGCACAACAGCAACTACTACTTAAGTCACAGAAGCAATTGATTCAAACACTCGGCAGGCTAGGCAACACACCTGAGGTCTTTGGCATGATCCATGCCGACCTGCATCATGGCAATTTATTCCTATCCACGGATAAGCAGTCAAAGAACAAGATGTACCTCATCGATTTCGATGACGCCGGCTTTGGCTGGTATCTTTATGACATTGCCGTCACGCTTCATGAATATCAGGACAGGGAGGACTTTTCAAAGTTGTCTGCGGCACTATTGCAGGGTTATGAGAAGGTGACGATCTTATCCAATGATCATCGAGCTCTTATTCCGATGTTTCTTCATATAAGATCACTCGCCCTTATCGGCTGGATTACCGCGCGTCCCGAACTCGGCTATGCTGAATCATTGAAAGCGCTAGTCGATCAATCTTGTGAGCAAGCGACTCACTTCCTGCCCTAGGCAAACCTGCCCTGTACTAATCTCGGTAACCCCGGCGTCCCGCTGACGACAGATATCAGTCCAAGAAATCCGAGCCGTCATCGATCAATTCGTGCCACAGTGTTTGGAATGACAACCAGCAAAATGCCGCACTACCAAGGGATTGTTTTAATCCTCGCGCCATTTCCACAGGCCACTGTTCTGGTGTGCCAGCGGCCTCAACCAACAACTGGACCTGGCAGGCGCGGTCCATACTGATAAAACGCCAGGCAGCTTCATCCAAGGTCGCACCCGTAGTAAATAGACCATGTCCTGGCTGGATACCAGTTCGCTTATCCTGCAGACCAGCTGCAAATTGATCAGCTGCCGCAGGGTCCATGGCCACAC
>DTZW01000472.1 GCA_012961165.1 Gammaproteobacteria bacterium
CAGATTTCCACCGGGAGTTCCGTTCAAACCCCTATTTCAGGCACAGACCTACTTGGCTACCGACACAAAAACAGGTTTAATTCTACTTGTACTCGAGCGCAGAATTCTTGAGACCCTCGGCCAGTTGACCAATGCCGTTGGCAAATTTGGTGTTAAAAGTTAGTGCAGATGGCATAACGGTACTACTTTTTGATCACTCGATGGTAACCAGTTCGGCGAGGGATGCTCACGCAGCCACCGTCATAATTGTTCGGTGACAGCCCGGTCAGCTGCGTCAATTGCACCATTGATATAAGCGTAAGCGCTTGCATCGGAGTTTGCGATGGATATGCGCCCTACCTGCGCCCGTCCTTCGATATGGGGACCCTTGTAACGACCGAAGGTCGGGTCGTCCCACAAATCATTGTACTCATAGGCGTAACCATGTGGCCATCGATTCACAGTGATGGCCGCAATATCACGCCCGGCATCAAAACCTCCACCGCCGAGTGCGCCGCTCATTTGCGAGACGATTTTTTGCTCGAAATCATCGAAACTCATTTCATACAAGTCTCGTTGGCCAGCCTTGTGCTGATCAATCGAACTCATGCCGCTGTCCGGCCGCGCTGGAACGTAGGTACCGTGAATGACGGTCGGCTGGTCAGGACTGCTGGTGAAGTCGTAGCCGCCCATGCTGACCGGGAAATCCATACCGAAAGAATGCATCAACGATGGCTGCGCGACATTCACCTGTCGGATCCCCAGATTGTCGAACGCCCGCCAGTTACGCAATGCGATGCTGATGTAGACCAGCGGTACTTTTGTAACTGAGTTTATCGCCTCAGTTTGTTTCTCAGTCAATTCGTTACAGATATGAGGCAGCATTCCCAGATAGCCTGCGTAGATCACATGTTTGCCGCGCACCTGATGCGTTTTGTTGGCATTGACGTAGGTGACATCGACTGCCTTTCCGTCTGGTGTATTGCGCATATTGACGCCGGTGCTGTTGAGCCGAATGCGTGCGTTCGAGCCAGGGATATCAAGGAGATCGTAGTCGACGGTGGCCAGCACCAGATCTTCCATTGTCGAACCGGGTATCGCCTCCGGAATCAGCTTTCTGACCAGCGATCGGGCAACCCCGGCGTTGCCATCCGGAAAATGGAATATGTAGGGCTCATCACGATCCGCAAGCCACCCGCGATCTTCCTCAGTCAGCCCCAAATTTTGTGTGCCCGGGTTTGACCATCGAGCCCCCTCCATTGCGCTGCAGGCATCCCAGCCCACACCCCAAATGCCACGTGGCCGATCACGGAAGATGTCGGTGACTTCTTTCGGCGTGCCGGTGTAGTCGCGAATAAAGTCGGTGTAACTCATGCTGAGGAGATGCTTGACCTTCTCGTCATGACTCATGTCGGGCAGGTAGTCCGTGTCGCTTGCCAGCAGCTTGAGTGTCGCCGCCTTCGCCTCATCGGAAATCGGATAACCGGCGATAACTTTCTCCCGGTTGAGCGATCCGCCGCTGTCGAACCAGCTGCCAAACACATTGTCTGTCAAAACGTCCTTTCCGTAGATCTCCGATGGAAAATACAACGAGCCTCCAAGATCACGTTTATTGAAATAATCCTGATCGAAGTATTCGTAGAATGGATCCGTGTTGATCCCAATGTCGCGCAATACACCGGCTGATGCTTTTGAATAATTTCCCGGACCATCGATAGACTGACTGCCGCCGTAACAAATAAGTTTTTTGCCATCGACATCAAATTCATTGCGCTTGGCGTGGCCACCAAAGTCGTCATGATTATCGAGAATAAGAATCTTTTTGTCCGCGCCCGCACGCTGCTGATAGAGCAGCGCCGCTGACAAGCCGGATACGCCGCCGCCGACAATGACGAGGTCGTACAAATCATCTGTACGTTGCCTGGGCGCTGGGAAACGCGCCCCGCCCCGGGATACGGCATGCGATATCTCAAATGATCCGGCGTGGCTGCCGCGCATTCCAGTCAGAGACGGTGGATAGAATGACTGGCTTTTCGCGAACAATTCCAGCGGCGACAATGCGGTGCCAGCGGCCAGGCTTAGCGCCGCGCCGCCCAAAAAGTCGCGCCGTGAAATCTTCAGTCTTTCTGCCACTAATAAACCCTCAGTCGTCGAGTGCCTGGTCGTATACAAGTCTACCATCAGGGTAGGTCTGGTCGACCTTGATATCAATAAACTGAGTGGGATCAATTATATTGCAGTGAAGGTAAGCCGAGGGACGAAGCAATAACGCCCCTATTCCTGGAAGCATAGATTCTTTAGCTGCCGTGTTGATCATAATGATCATCGGAATTGGCAGGCGAATGTGTTGCTACCCTTCAAAGCCCGTCAACACATTCACCACATTGACGCCAATTTCATTAATATCGTATCCCCCCTCCATAACAAACAATGTTGGGGTATTCAGACTACCGATCATCTCCCCGGTGGTGAGGAAATCGTCTGTAGTTAATTTGAAAAAACTGATCGGATCATTCTCAAAGGCATCCACCCCAAGAGACACCACCAGAAACTGCGGCGAGAACTTCCCGATGTGTTCCAGGGCGTCCGACAATGAATCACGCCATTGCGCGAATTGCGTACCCGGAGCCATGGGATAGTTTCGGTTATAGTCGATACCTGCACCGGATCCCGTCTCATCGGCATAACCGAGAAAATGTGGAAATGCATCTTCGGGATCTCCGTGTAAGGAACAGAAAAGCACATCATCGCGATCGTAAAATATATCCTGTGTCCCGTTGCCATGATGAAAATCTATGTCCAGAACGGCCACTCGCCCGGCGCCGTTAGCGCATAAATGCTGTGCCGCAATAGCCGCGTTATTCAAAAAGCAGTAGCCGCCAAACATGTCGCGGGCGGCGTGGTGGCCGGGCGGCCGACACAGAGAAAAGATACCGCTATCTCCCTTCAACAGGCCCGTTGCTCCGGTTAGTGCAACATCTTTAGCAGCCAGTGCCGCATACCAGGTGCCCTCGGAGATCGACGTCTCCGCTGCAAGCGCGTAATACCCCACCTTGCCTTCGATGTCGCGGGGTACCCGACATTGCATACGTCTGGCAGGCCAGACGTTGGCGATTACCTCACCGGCGTAACCTTTTTTCTGCCAGTCCTTCCAGACGGTCTCCAGGAATGCCACGAAATCGGCATCGTGCACAGCCAAGACCGGATCCAGGGAAAACATGTCCGGATCGCTAATCTCACCCAGCCCGGACTCAACTAACGCCTTGATGATGATGTCAGCACGCGATGGTCGCTCAAAGGGTTGGACAAGTTCCCCACCGTAGAGCTCTGTTTTGGCGTCCCGCAACCGGTGCTGTTCGCTGTAGATGGTTTTCATATGGCAATTCCTATACTGATATCACTACGATAGCATCAACCGAAGGCAACAGCCGTGATCAGCGCTCGACCGATCTTTGTGCCCCGTTTCCACGTCATCCGGTTACAGCCCGGAGCCATCCTCAGAATAGATTACCCAGATCTTGGTATAGCCGTCAGTATCCCAGACGCCGGTCCATTCTTTGGGAACCGTTACCCCTTCACCAGCGTTGATAACCTGCACAGAGCCATCCGCTGAAGTCAATGTAACGCCGCCTTCGAGGAAAAACATGAATTCATCAACACCGTATGGCTCCTTGATCTCGAAACGAGTTTTGCCGGAACGATACATGCCAGAGGCAAACTTCTTGTCGCTGCTCAATAATGTCGTGACATCAAGCGTAACGTGACCGTCTTTGTGTTTTGATTCGAGCATATCCGAGCGCTCGAATATCGTGCCTGATATATCTGACTTGCTGAGTTTCGCTGGCAATACGGTGCCTTCACGGTCCGCTGCGATCGCCGCGGCAGCCCCAAGAAGGGTAATACCAACTGTAACAAGAAATTTTTTCATTGATCTGACCTCGTTGAGAAAATTCACTACCAGTAAGCGAGTACAGCGTAACCCGCCAAAGAAATTTTTGCGGCGTTAAGTGAGTATGTAAGAAGTGGTTCCATGGTCCCTACGACATAGCTTGCCAACGCGGCGATGACTGAGCAGAAGCCTTTTCCCACTATCGAAATCTGGCAACTACGGCATCCATGAGTTCGTCATTCGCCCCCCAGTATTGTTTGGTGTTGTCGCCGTCTGCGCGTGGCCAGGTTGAATACAAGGCGATGACAATACCAGCCTTGGGTGCGACACGAATGGTTTGGCCGTGAATGCCAGAGCCGCTAAGGTCGCGTTCGTTGTTGCCTTTGCCCCACCAGAATGAGCGATAGTACGGCTCGAGATCGTCGCTGGATTCATACGGCCAGGTTGGTTCACCCGGCTGTGCGTGCATGTCCTCGATAAAGCCCGCCGGTACCACTTGCCGGTCAAACGCCATTCCCTTATTCAATACTAGAAGGCCTACGCGGCCGAGGTCGCGAAGCGTCGAATTCATGCCATGGTCGGCAAGCACGAAACCGCTTTCATCGACCGTGATAAACGCGTCGAACTCGGCGCCCATCGGCTTCCAAATATGCATCGAAATCAACTCGGCCAGTGGCTGGCCCGTCGCTTCTTCCAGCACCCAGCCAAGGACATCGGTCGAACCCGAGCGGTACGAGAATTTGTCGAGCTTGGCTTCATTACGACCTATGGTGGGAAAAAATTCGTATCCACCGCGTGGTCCATTTTGGGGACAGTAGTCAGCGTCGGTCCACCCAACGGCGCAGTCCTGTATGCGAAACGTGGTGCTGAAATCCGGATAGTTTTCGGTGTAATCCGAACCATCTTTCATATCCAGCACGGTTCGGAGCGAGTCGGGTCCCCAGCCACTTTTTGCCAATGCAGGCACATAGTGCGATACCGGCCTGGCGAGATCGATGACGCCGTCATCTGCGAGCTTGCCCGCAAGCAAACCGACGACTGATTTGGAAACCGAATTCATCAGGTGTGGTCGTGCTGCGTTCAGGTGGCCGTAATAATGCTCGAAGATAATATCACCGTCCTTCAGAACCAGCAGTCCGTCGATGAACTGGCTCAGCACAATTTCGTCGATGGACTGCTCGCGTCCCTCAAAGGGAATGGAGAAGTCATAAACAAAGTTTCTGCTTCGCTCGAGTACCAGGACGCGATTACTGTCGTGCTCAATATTGACTGTCGGCAATACCTCGCGAATGTGACTGAAGGCCCAGCGGTTCTCCGGTCCGAACTGAAAATTGGAGAGCGTCAGGTTTTCCGGCCTGGCGCTTCTCTCGGCCAGACACGATGCGTTGTAAAGAATACCGGTCAGCAGTCCGAGTAGGATGACAGTCTTGTTCACGATGAAAACTCCATGATTAAGTTGAGGTGGATAAGAAGAAATCATGTTCTGTCACAGTTGACGACCGATTAACCCTGACGCTGCGTGTATGCCAACTGTTCAGCCACGGCGCGCCATCCGGCATCGATGGCGGCATCCAGGTAGGCGCGAGCTTCGGAATCCGAATTGGCGATTGAAATCCTGCCGAATTGGGCTCGCCCGAGTTCATGTGGCGCTTGTCCTTTCGGCCATTTAGGGTCATCCAATGACATGTACTCGTAAGCATAGCCGTGAGGCCAGCGGTTCACGGTAATCGCCTTGATATCGGTCTCATGATTGAAGCCGTGTTCACCAAGAAGCCCCTGAAGTTGCTCTCGGACCTCCTGCTCATAAGTGTTGAATGTAGTGGCATAGACGTTGCGACGCGCCGCTTTCAATAAATCATGGCTGGTCTCAATGCCGGTAGATGTCACTGAAGGAACGCCCAGCATGTAAATCACCATCGGATCATCCGGCCCACGCGGTGGCTGGTGACCGCCTGTGGTTGTTGCCGGAGCTGTGGTGACTACGACGTATGGATCATTAGGACAGGTCACCTGGCCCCCGCCAAGTTTGGCAAAAGCACGCCCGTTGTCGATCAGGACATTGGTCATCACCAGCGGGACCTTGACGCCATAGCCAAGCGCTTCTTTCTGCCGTTCCGGCAACTGTGGACAGATGTATGGGATTGCACCGTTGTAACAGGCGAGTACGCAGTGGTCTCCTGAAACGCTGACGGCTTTGCCATCGCGGACGTAATCAACCGTCACCACATCTTCCCCGGTTTCCCTCAGGCCGACCACAGTACTGTTTAGTCGCAATCGGAGTGAATGCGTCTTTTGGTCGAGCGCGGCATAGTCAAAACGACTTACGGCGATGTCATCAAAACCGATTGTGTCCGGGGCCACCGCCGGGATCAGTTTGTGAACCAGCAACCTGGCGAGAGATGCATTGCCATCCGGAAAATACAGTGACTCCGAACCAGTCATCTGGCTTTCGAGAAGCTGGGCGGCCAATTTACCAAGCCAGTCCATTCCCTGCACTCCAGGGCAACCCAGATAAAACGCCTCCATAACGCTCACTCTCAAACCGGCGGGTCCAAACATGAGCTTGGGAACCGGGAAGAAAATGGAAATGGTCTCTTCTGCCAGGCCAACCCGCTTGGTGAGAAACTGAGCGTAACTGACCGACTCGATGTAGGCTTGTTTCTCGCTCAGTGACAGGTCGTCGAGGTAATCGCGCTCGCCGCTGAGTAACTCGACCAACTTGCCCTGTTCTGTAGCCGCCAGCGGCAGCGCCCGTACAGCTGACTCGTAGTCACCTAGGCCGAGCATCAGCTGACTCCATTTGCCGCGAACCTTCACATGGCCTTTCGGTCCCGGGAATGCGAGCAGATTGTCATCGGACGCACTTAACAGAGTGATTTCATCCGTATTGGCTATCATGGCTTTTATATCGATGCCGAGATCATCGAGTAGGCCTTTGGAGATTTCGCTCCAGTCGGAAGGTGTGTCCACGTTTACCGAGCCACCGACGCCCAGCAGCATTCGTCCGCGATGGTGAAACTCGTTGCGCTTGGCATGCCCACCAAAGTCGTCGTGATTATCCAGCAATAGGATCTTCGCATCGGGTCCCATTGTCTTTTGATAGAACCAGGCGGCTGCAAGGCCACTTACGCCTGCGCCAACGATCACCATGTCATAGTGCTCGTCCAGTTTGCGATGACTGGCCGGTTTTTGCCCGCCCCAGGCAAGGGCGTGCATCGTTTCAAATGAACCTAAATGGTTCCCACGTATGCCGGTAAGGGTAGGCGGATAAACCACGTGTTGTCCGCCGGTGCTGGTCTGAGCAAAAAGTTCGGCGGGTGTGAGCAGACCCGTACCAGTCGCGATGGCCATACCGTTCAAAAAGTCGCGTCGTGTAATCTTGTATTTCATCGTGTTATCCGCATCGTGCTGTTATTGAGGGTCATTGTTAGTCGCCAGGGGAGGGGTCACCAAGACGCGCCTGAAACTGAATATCATTGCCACAGTCAGAATCAACAACAGCCCAGAAACACTCAGGAACCATGACTCAATGTCCGTCGGTGCGATGGTACCAAACAGTAGGGCGGCCAGCAGGCCGTGATACACGAAACCAAAAACACCTACAGTGACTGCCGTGATCTTAGCACTCATGTTTTCTCCGTACAGTGCACCTGCAACGAGAAGGCCAAACACGGCATAAAGCCAGAAACCCAGGTAGTCAAAAGACGTGTAGAGCGAGAACGGAATAGAGACGTTCAGTAACCTCAATAGTGGGTCGGCCAGATCTGCACCCATTGCCCCAGTTGAAATCGTTTCTGCCAACATTGGGATGGTCCAGACCGCGATGAACTTGGGGATGATAAAAGCCAGCACAGAAATGAGGACAATCGTTGCCGCGATAATTGCAAGCAACGGGTTCCTTGATGATATTTGCCAGGCGACTCCAAAGAAAACGCCAGACAAACTGAGCATGGCGACAATCTGATTGATCTAGCCGAGGATAAAGGTGTTTCTGTTAGCACTCAGCCAGGCCACACGGTCTGCATGCTCAGCGGTATAAACGCCGGGCGCATCCAATGGCAGGAAAAAAGAGACAACAAGCGTCACTATCACAACAATGGCGCACCAGAATCCAAGTCTGTTAACCCGGTAATCAAGAGAAATTGCCTGGTTCATGAATGTTCACCGTATCTGTTATTGATAAATTCCAGTACTGTGTCTCGGAATGCTTTTGCATCGCCTTCCCAGCGTCTGCCACTGCCCATAAAAATCGTTGATCCTTCCAGTAAAGACGTCAGGCAGAGCGCCTCAGCACGGGGCGCCGAACTACCGGCAGCTGCTAATGTTTCTTCCAGTGTTGTGACGTAGGTCTCGTAAATATCTTCAACAAGATCCGATACAAGCGGTTCAACCTGCTGCATCGCCCAGAGTTGCGGCCATAGCCTGTCGCCAAACAAGGTATCTCCTGCTTTGTCGTCTAGAATGAATATCACAATCTCGCGTATCCCGGGTGGCTGATCCCCATTTTCTGTAGAGTTTTTTAGGGAGTCGCGCAGCGAATCGAAGGACAGACGATACGTTTCAGCAATATAGCCAACCAGTGCACGTAACATCTCGTCGGAGGTCCTGAAATGATATTGCAGGGCACCCAGTTTCATACCGCTGGCGCGGGCCAGGGCGCGCATGCTCAGGCTTCCATAGCCCCCATCTGCGACCATCTCGATGGCGGTCTGCAGTATCTGCTGTTTGCGCTCGCTCATCGAGCGCGGCCTGCTGCCAGGGCGAGGGGTGTCTCACTCACTAAATCCGTTCGCATGACACCCTTCGTCATAGGCGTCTGCTCGAATTGCCGCATGGTCACGATGACACTTCCCCCGACGCCAGCCAGGCTCTGGTTTCAACGATAATCATCTCGCGATATTTGACCGGCATCTCCCAGGTTCCTGTGAAGCCCTTGGGTACAACGAAATTTTCGCCAACCCTGTAGGTCCATTTTTCACCGTCGGTAGCGGTAAGCGTCACCTCTCCCTCAAGCACCTGCACAAATTCGTCGTAGGGATAAGGATCGCTGATATCTAACAGGGCGGGCAGCGCTTCATAGATCGTCACAACGAATTCGCCTTGATGCAGCACTTTCTGCCAATGCACATTGGCGCCTTTGAGCACCATCTCATCCGGCCAGGGAGGTATGCTGTCGAGCTTCAGGACTTTCAGTTCCTCTACACCCAGTGGTAGAACGCCAGGGGCAGCGCGAATTGGAATGGCGATAGTGGTGACGATCAGAAGCACTAAAAAGCCAAGGTTCTTCATAGGGGTTATCCTCTTTCTGGATTGGGCTGCGTGTAACAGGTGCGATAATTGGCGCTGACTTCTGCCGGTAACTGCGACGTTGACATGTCTCCCAGCATGCTAGAGCATGTCACTTGACATGTAAACCTCCAGCCGACGAGCCTTTTTGATCACTCAAGCCAACTTTTCTGACATCGGCGAACGCTGCTGGGAGCTGACTCGACCTGGCGGTCCGAAAAGCGAATCGATCAGTGGGATCCAGTCCGTTGGTTCATCAAAGCCCAACAGATTTCCACCGGGAGTTCCATTCAAACCCCTATTTCAGGGA
>DTZW01000473.1 GCA_012961165.1 Gammaproteobacteria bacterium
AATGATCACCAATGGGATAGAGTGATTCCCATCATCTTACAATTGCTTGATAGGCTAATTTAGTCATACCCACCCCGGCGCGCTCCCCCTTTTCACCAGATGGGACTCCTGCTATTAGGTAGTATTAGTAACGTGGACGGGTGATGCAGGTAAAGAGCGATCTATGCTCGTCTGCGTGGCTCAGGCACCTGCGGGCAAGATAGACTGGAGCTACCCTATGCAGAAAAGTGTCTCTTAGAATTTAGTGCCAGTGGTGCCAAATGGGCTGACGACGTACAGCATCATTATATAAACTATCCGTTTAAGAGAGTCACAAAAGCGCGATGTTCATATCCTGGGAAGCTCTGACCTGAAAGCAGGCATAACCTCTTTGGCGATCATCCGTATGTTTTCATCCATGTAGGATTCCGGGCAGGCGGAAGTCAGCATGAATAGCCTGCTTCCGGCATCGATGTATTGTTGTATGCGTCGCTGGCAGTCTTCAGGCGTGCCCACCAGAGTGTATTTGTCTACCAGATTGTCGAAGTCCTGGGCATAGGTCTTGCCTAGCTGAACTGCCGCCATTTCCCGGGCCTTATTGCGATCGGGGTGCACGCAGGTAAAGATAAATATACCCTTGTGATACTTGTCCATACCGAGTCCAGCCTCTGAACGAAATGAGCGGATAGTATCCAGGCTTTCTCGCAGCATTTCCGGTGTATACATGTAAGGTAACCAGCCATCTCCGTAAAGCGCAGCGCGGCGCATAGCTGCCTTTTTTCTACCTGCGACCCAGATGGGTGGCATTGGTTTTTGTAGCGGTCGCGGGTTTAGGCCGACTCCATCGAGCGTATTAAATTTACCGCTAAAGGTGACAGAATCCTCGGTCCATAACTTGCGGATAACCTCTAAAGCTTCAGTTGCTCTTGCACCCCGTTCGTTCAATGGAATACCGCAAGCTTCAAATTCTTTTGGATTTTCTCCTCCAACACCAATACCAAATTGGTATCGGCCGCCTGAAGCATTGTCCAAAGCCGCACCGAGCTTGGCTGCGAGTGCCGCTGGGTACAAAGGCAATAGAACAATCGCGCTCATCAACTTGATGTGGGTTGTCGCACCCGCCGCGACACTCAACGTAATATAAGTGTTGCCAATCGGGCCATGAAAACTGACGTGTTCACCAGCACTCAGGACATCAAACCCTAATTCTTCAATGCGACGGGCGGAAGCTGCAATATTCGTTAATGATCGGATTCCGGTCCCAAATTGTATGTCATTCATGTGAATTCCCGAGAAGCATGGGCAATTCCTATTTTGTTGCACCTGGTAATCGCGAGAGCCAGTCACTATGAGCCGCTAAAGCGTAATCACGTCGGGCTGCCGTCACTACCTCTCATTTCCGTAGCCATCTAATCAATAGCAGAGTCTATAAGTTAGTTTATTGAGTTTGTGCTCTTTTGTGTAATCCATAGCAGCTATTCCACTTTCTTGGTCCAACTGACTCCAACCAAAAATCCGCCGTTTCGAATTGAATGAATGAAGGTAGAAATTATTTTGTCGACGGCTTGCTAAAGGAACAGCTCGTGCGGGGGAACTTGTCTGGCAGAGAATTGGTCAGTCGATCCAGTTCGGCATAATCTCAGTCGCCCAGATTTCCAGATTCTGCATCATAATATCGTGTGGAATTGGACCGGGGTACTGCCACATCAAAAAGTATTCAGGGTTGTGGGTTTTCACCAGATGCTCCATCTGTCGATTTATGTCGTCGGGGTTACCTACGAACTCAAACCCGGATTCACGTAAATAGTTGTAATCGCATTCCTTGGGAATGGGGTCGGTGTTGCCTTTTTGCCGAAATGCCTCGTTAAAACCAATCGGTGCAAACCACTCTGGCCAGACAAACCCGTTACCGCGCGAGGCATGATAGTGAGCTTCGTTTGCATCGCGAAGCACCAGCGTGTCGCGGAAAATACCGATGTTCTGACCATACTTAAAATCATGCCCGGCTTCTGCTGCAGTCTCCTGATAAATATGGAAAAGGTCACTCAGGGTTTCATCACAAGTGGACAGCGCAAATGGCGCAATACCTTCACGGGCGCAGAACTCGAAGGTGCTAGGGCTAAAAGAGAATGGTTGAAAAAGTGGGGGGTGGGGTTTCTGGTAGGGTTTGGGTGCAATACCAATCTCCGTGATGATGCCATTTTCGTCCTGCCCCTGGCCATACTTGTTGACTGCCTGATGATCAAACAAAAGGCCATCAGGGGGAATGCTCCAATGGGCTGACTTGTGACTGAATGTATCTTCAGTCCAGGCTTTTTTTAGAATTTCGTAGTGCTCAAGAAACAGGTCTTTGTTTTTCTTGTCCACGGTTGAACCATCGGACATGGTACCGCCTACACCGTAAGTCTGGCCAAGTACATCAGCCCACCGTCTCTGATAGCCGCGAGCGAGGCCAACGAAGGTACGCCCGGTCAGCATATGATCCAGCATAGCCAGGTCTTCAGCTAGTCTCAGCGGATTTTGAAAAGGCAGCACATTGGCCATCTGACCGATCCGAATGTTTTTCGTGTGCAGCCCAAAATAAAGCCCCAGTAAGATCGGGTTATTTGACTGCTCCAGTCCCTCGATATGGAAGTGATGCTCGGTAAATGCGGCACCCCAGTATCCCATTTCATCAGCAGCTTCAATTTGCTTTCTGACCTGCCAAAGCATGTTCTGATAATTCTGCCGATTAATTCCCGCCATGCCTTTTTGGGTTTGATCAAAGGTGCCGACCGATGGCAGGTAAAAGAGGATAAATTTCACATCTAGAACTCCATTCAATAGTTTTTGTCAGAGGAGCTGAGCTACCAAAAATACCATAATAGCTCGATCCAGATTATAGATTTATGGGTAACTTATCACAAAAAACAGAGGTCACAGATTTAAATTTATTAACTGCGAGGACATATTTTTCAGGATCCCTGGTAAATCTTATTTGATCTGCCGCGCAGGATTTCCCTAGAACGATTTTGGCATACCCAGGTCATGGGTGGCGATATGAGAGAGAATCAGATTGGTAGAAATAGGTGCCACCTGATACAGGCGCGTCTCACGAAACTTTCGTTCTATGTCGTACTCTTCTGTGAAACCGAAGCCGCCATGAGTTTGTATGCAGGTGTCACCAGCTTGCCAGGATGCTTCTGATGCCAGCATTTTTGCCATGTTGGCTTCAGAGCCACAGGGCTCTCCGGCCTCGAACAATCCGGTCGCCTGGCGAACAATGGCAGCAGCAGCCTCCGCCTGAATGTGGGCTCTGGCAATGGGAAATTGTATGCCCTGATTTTGACCGATAGGACGGCCAAATACTTCACGTTCTGTTGCATAGCTGGAAGCCTTTTCCACAAAATAACGCGCATCACCAATGCATTCTGCCGCGATGAGAATTCGTTCGGCATTCATACCATCGAGAATATAACGAAACCCATTGCCTTCTGTGCCAATCAAGTTTCCGATGGGTACCAGGAGGTCGTCAAAGAAAAGTTCAGTAGAGGCATGATTCATCATGGTTCTGATAGGGGTGATTGTCATGCCGTTTTCCAGTGCATCACCCATATCGACCAGTAATACCGACATGCCATCTGTGCGCTTCTGGCATTCGTCTCGAGGGGTAGTGCGGACTAAAAGCACCATGAGGTCTGAATGTTCGGTACGCGAAATAAAAACCTTTTGCCCATTAACTACATAATTGTCGCCGTCCCGAATGGCGCGGGTGCGGATACGTGTTGTATCTGTACCACTGGTGGGTTCGGTTACCCCAAAAGCCTGGAGTCGTAGTTCACCAGATGCAATTCCAGGCAGGTACTTCTGTTTTTGTTTTTCACTCCCGTGGCGTAGCACGGTACCCATGGTGTACATTTGTGCATGACAGGCGCCGCCGTTGCAGCCAGCGCGCTGAATTTCTTCCAGTACTGCGCAGGCAGCGCCAAGGGGTAAACCCGTGCCACCGTATTGTTCCGGAATCATCAATGCCAAATAACCGGATTTGGTTAATGCCTGTACGAATTCTGTAGGATAAGCGTGTTCTCTATCCAGCTTACGCCAGTATTTTCCGGGGAAATGGCTACATAGCTTCGAAATAGCTTCACGAATTTCGGGATAATTCTCGTACTGCTTCATGGTTTACTCCACTTTCAGGGAACATTTAAACAAGATTGGGCTGCTGCGCTGCTACCGTCAAGGCGACATCAAGAGGCGTGTTTAAACTATCGCCACTCAATGCATATTTGCAAAGTTTCTGCATGGATCTCGTATCGATTGTGTTTATTCAGGCTCGAGGTGCGGCGCGTGTGGCGGGCTATAACTCGATTTTAAGAAGTGAATGCTACACTCTTACTCGAAGGACTAATTAGGAGCGGTAATGGCTGGATATTTCTTTGAAGACTTTGAAGAGGGGCAGATATTTGATCATGAGGTGCGCCGTACCGTCACCGAATATGACAATATGATGTTCAGCTGCATGACCATGAACACGCAGCCGCTACATATTGATGCTGAATTTGCGAGCAAAAGCCTTTACGGAGAGCGAATCGTCAATAGTATGTTTACCCTTGCGTTGGTGGTGGGCTTACAGGTGACAGACTTAACCTTAGGAACAACACTCGGCAATCTTGCCATGACTGATATTAGTTTTCCTCGCCCGACATTTCATGGAGACACCATCCATGTGCGCACAACGGTATTGGACAAACGGATTAGTAAATCCCGAAATGATTCCGGCATCGTCAATCTCCGTCACGAGGGGTTTAATCAGAACGATGAGCTGGTTGCTACGGTTACACGAACCGCGCTGATAGCCGTACGGCCTTCAGATAGTGAAACAAGGGTTTCAGAATGAGGTCAATGCTGTTTCTGCCCGCCGATAGCGAGAAGAAAATTGCCAAAGGTGCTGGAACCAGTGCGGACGGGCTGATCCTGGACCTTGAAGATTCGATTGCGCTCAGTCGTAAAGTAGAAGGAAGAACCCTGGCTCGAGAGTATCTGGATTCGCACCCTGTAGAGACCAGATCTCAAAAGCTCATGGTTAGAATTAACGCACTTGACGGGGAGCTGGCTCTCGATGATCTTGCGGCCGTCGTCGGAGGTTCACCGGACTATTTAATCTTACCCAAGTATCGAACCCGCGAGGATGTGATTCGGCTCGATCACTATATTTCTGCCCTGGAAGTGCGCGATGGAGTCCCATTGGGGTTTATCAAGGTTCTCGTGATAGGCACGGAAACAGGACAAAGTTTATTTAACCTTGGCGGGCTTACTGATTGTAGTAACCGACTCTCTCATGTGAGTTGGGCTGAGTTTGACCTCAGCGCTGATGTGGGTGCCCAGACTCATCGGTTGCTAGATGGCAGTTGGGACGATCTGTTCCGGACTGCGCGAAGTTTATGTCTGGCTGCCGCAGCGTCGGCGCAAATTGAACCTTGCAACACGGTCTACACAGATTTTAATGATGATGCAGGCCTGGGCGATGCCTGCAGGGATGCCCGGCGTGCCGGTTTTACGTGCATGATGGCAATCCACCCACGCCAGGTAGACATTATCAATGAGGCGTTTTCGATTACAGAAGAGCAATTGATATGGTCCAGGCGAATTGTTAAGGCATTTGATGAAAACCCTGACGTGGGCGTAGTGGGTCTTGATGGCATTATGCTGGATCGACCCCATTACCTGCAGGCGAAACGAATGATTGATAGAGCTGCAAACAATGAATAGTCATTTCGAAGTTGCGCATCTAACACCCATCATAGGCTCTGAGATCAGCGGTCTTAATCTGAGTAAACCCATCGCACCGGACACGCTGGCACTACTACGAAACCTATGGTTAGAGCGTAAAGTGTTATTTTTTCGTGATCAGCATTTAACCCCCGATCAACAGGTTGCTTTTACAAAGCAATTTGGGGAAGTTGAAAAATATCCCTTCCTCAAGGGACTGGAAGGTAATCCGCTGGTAGCGCCGGTGCTAAAGCTACCCGAGGAGACTGTCAATTTCGGGGGTATCTGGCATTCTGATACGACGTATCTCGAAAAGCCGGCTGATGGTGCGAGTCTTTACGCGCTGGAGTTACCACCTATAGGTGGTGATACCATTTTTTGCAATATGAGTACTGCCTATGAAGCTTTATCTGCGGATGTACAGAAAAGTGTTGCTGGGTTAAAAGCTGTTAACAGCTCGGCCAAGGCTGCCATATCGATGACCCGCGTGAATCGCCTGGCTGACGCAGGTGATCAACATACCCCTGAAGCGTTCAGTAGCGTCCACCCGGTGATCCGTCTGCATCCCGAAACGGGTGAGCCTGCGATCTATGTGAATCAGGCTCATACAGTCTGTATTGAAGGCTTACCTGAGGCTGACAGCGATAGATTACTAAATATGCTTTACCAGCACGCCCGTAAGCCTGAGTTTCAGTGCCGATTCCGCTGGAGTGTGGGTGCTCTTGCACTGTGGGACAATCGTGCCTCCCATCATTACCCGGTCAACGATTATTACGGTTATCGTAGATTGTTGCATCGAGTTTCTCTGCGTGGAACACAGCCGCAATAGGATAGTTGAGATGTATTGCTGATACCGTACTACCAGCTCGAAATGTATGGGTAGCTAATATTGTCACCGACTCCAGACCAATCTCAGAGAGGTCTCACTGGTTTACCCCGGCGATGGACCGCTATGAGCAGTACACGCAACTCCCTATGCTCGCGAGAGATCGAAACCGTCATAAATCTGGGCATCCCTCGCTGGTTTGGCGTCATAAAGACCCGAGCCAACATTCAAACTTGCACCGCCGTCGACTCGTAGTACCTGACCGGTAATATAGGCACCACCAGGGCTTAACAAAAAACAGACCATGGCACTCAATTCTGATTCGGTACCTGCACGGCCAATAGGCATCCGGGTAGGATAGTGCTTAATAGCATTCGACATGCGTTCATCGGTATAGGTATCAAAGCCACTGGAGTTAATAAAGCCTGGCGCAACCGCATTAACCCGAATACCGAATTCAGCCCACTCCAGAGCGCAGGTCTGCGTTAAGCTGTGGACACCGGCTCTGGCAGCAGCGGTATGTGCCATCAACGGCATACCACCCACTTCATTAGCCGTGATGTTCACTATGGCGCCGCCGCTGGTACGCATACTGTGATCAAAGATCGTTCTGGAGACATTGAATGTCGATAAGAGGTTGTTGCGCACGACAGCATCAAAGCCATTGGAAGACATCTCGCTGAGTAGTGCAGGGAACTGGCCGCCTGCGCAATTAACCAATGCATCTACTGGCGGTAGATCCTTAATCACTTCTTCGAGCTGTTTGCTGTCTCTGATATCACAGACACAGGTTCGTGCCAGGCCACCTCTATCTTCGATTTCTTGTTGGACCTTGCGAAGTTTTGCATCTGTCCTGCCTAACAGGATGACTTCTCCCCCCAGGTGGGCCAGTTCATGTGCAATGCAGCGCCCGATTCCAGACCCTCCACCCGTAATCAAAATGGTCATGTTGTCGAACAGGTCGCTGCGCAATACAGATTGGTATGCCAATTTCAGCCCTCGATTCCCATTGGGAGATTGCAAAGTATTAAAAAGCCCGACGTATAGCCTGAACTGACGGGCGAAGATCTATGATTTGAACGCAGCTCCTTTGCTGGAAGGAAAATTCGGTTTTCGCTTTTCCCTGATAGCAGCCACGCCTTCTTTCGCATCCTCTCCGAGGAAACACAGCATTTCCATTCTGAGAGAGTTTTCAAAAATAGGTTTTGCCTGGGTCATCCAGCCATTCAGTGTTTGTTTCGTACCACGGATTGCCGGTTGACTGCCAGCAGCAAGCTGATCGGCGATTTTCATTGCTGTTGTCAGCACTTCTTCCTGCGGTTTGCACAGGCTCACTAGACCAATTCGTTCAGCAGTAACGCCATCTATAAAATCTGCGGTCATCAAATAGTATTTTGCTTTAGCCATACCACAGAGAATGGGCCAAATGATTGCTGCATGGTCTCCAGCGCCGACACCTAATTTAACATGCCCGTCGGTTATCTTTGCAGTTTCCGACATCACGCTAATATCCGCCATTAGCGCGACAGCCAGGCCAGCGCCTACAGCGATACCATTTATGGCGGATATAACAGGCTTATCCAGCGACATTAGATTGTAGACGATATCTGACGCTTCTCTTTGGACTGCATCGATTTTTTGCGGATTGCCAACCATTTCAGAGATCCATTCCAGGTCGCCACCGGCCGAAAATGCTCGGTCACCGGCGCCAGTGACGACAACGACATTTGTTCGATCGTCGCGATCGATGGTGTCCCAGACCTGTGTCAGTTCGTAGTGCAACGTAGCATTTGTCGCGTTCATGACTTCGGGGCGATTAAGGGTCACGAGCAGAACGCCATTGCTATGGTGCTCAAATAACAAATATTGGTATTCTTCAAAGTTCAAGGTTGTTTCTCCTTTCCTGTTTATTTTAAGTTGGCTCTTCTATTAGAGCGCAATCCTGTTTGTCCGACTGTTAAAAATCGTCGCATCACTAGCCGATCTTCGAATGTGTAAGGTCGAATATTTTGTCGAGATGACTTTTCGGGAAGTTTTTCGTTACTGAACCAGTTTGATATTCAGGTACAAGAACGCTTTGTCTGAAAACCCTAATTCGCCCCAAAATCAATACCTGATAAAGGTTATCTAAGTGTCAATACAACTTATTCGCGTTATTCACGTACGTAGTATAGATACACATTACGTAAATGTGTACACTTAACTCGACAAAGTGAAACTAATATTTTTGGGCGGCATTGAGCATAACTAGTTAAATTAATATGCCGGTCGGGGCTGCAGTGTCGAGTGTGTTGAAGGCGTAATGGTGGATAAGATGGTCAATAAATCTGAAAGGACAGGAAAATTAACAATGGAAGATCCGGCTACCATGAAAATGAAAGCTCTGGAGGAGCGATCGGGCGTAAGCAGGGAATCCATCCGTTTCTATATCCGGGAAGGAATTTTGCCTGAGCCTGATAGGCCAAAACCCAATATTGCGTATTACTCTGATCTGCATGTCAAACGGCTGCTGGCGATTCGATACATGAGGCAGGAACGAGAAATGTCGCTTGCCAGGATCAAGTCAATTTTGGTGAACGCAGAATTTGACTCAGTTGCCAGACCGACGACTCTGAAGGGATTAAAACAACTGCTACCGGTACTGGTCGATGGTACCGCTCCTGCTGAAGATAAGAGCATTGCTGATATAGCGATAGAAAGCGGAATTTCAGAAACTGAGATCAACGACATTGCCGATTGCGGAATCATTGAGATTCGCGAACAAGATGGTGATCAATATGTCGGTTTCAGAGATGTCATTATTTTGAAGCAGTGGGGTCTGATGAAGGCTACCGGATTCACTCAGGACAAGGGTTACGATCTTGATTTACTAAGGCTTTATCAGCAAACCATGATGGATTTGGCAAAATTCGAGATTGCTCAGTTTTTTGCGGGTTTCGGCTCCGATGCTATTTCTGATGAAGTTGTAGGTAAGGCTGCGAAGGGTATTGATTGTGTAAATACAATTATTCACCAGATACATACGAAGCTTCTTTTAAAGGGGATCAAAAGAGACTAGCAGATCAGCTTATAACAAACTGAGATTGAGTCGCTATTAGCGCTGTTTATCGCAGCTCCCGTGGAGGATGAGGCGAATGAGAATGTGGTCTGGTAGTTTTGCTCCGAATAACAATTAACCGAGAGGGTAAAGAGGAAAAATGAAATACGAAGATATTCTGTATGAAGAACGAGATGGCGCAGCCTGGATAACCATTAACCGCCCTGATGTTTACAACGCGTTTCGCGGTACAACCTGCGAAGAATTGATCCATGCGTTTAACAAAGCGGGTTACGACACCAATATTGGCGTTATTGTTCTGACCGGAGCTGGTGAAAAGGCTTTTTGCACAGGTGGTGATCAGTCATCTCATGATGGTAACTATGATGGTCGCGGGCTGATCGGGTTGCCGGTTGAAGATCTTCATTCAGTGATCCGCGATGTTCCGAAGCCGGTGATCGCTCGAGTGCAGGGGTATGCGATTGGCGGTGGAAATGTCTTCGCGACGATCTGCGATATGACGATTTGCTCCGAAAGCGCTATTTTTGGCCAGGTTGGGCCGAAGATGGGCTCCGTTGACCCTGGCTACGGTACAGCTTATCTGGCGCGGGTTGTCGGCGAGAAAAAAGCCCGGGAAATTTGGTACATGTGTCGCCGTTATTCTGGACGGGAGGCCGAACAGATGGGTCTGGCAAATATATGTGTGCCAGATGACCAACTCGATGCTGAAGTGGATAAGTGGTGTGCGGAAATTATGGAGAAGAGCCCGACAGCGCTGATGATTGCCAAGCGAAGTTTCAATGCCGATAGCGAGCACATCAGGGGTATTGCCAATCAGGGTCTTGTGTCTCTCAAAATGTACTACGACTCCGATGAGTCAAGAGAGGGGGTGAGTGCGTTGATGGAAAAAAGAAAACCCGATTTTCGAAAATTCATTAATTAAATTAATCCCGGAGGAGGTGGCTATGGACTTTTCCTTTACCCCTGAACAAAAGTTGTTCAAAGAGACAGTAACCCGATTTGGCGCTGATAAGTTGGCTCCGTATTATCAGCAACGAGAGCAAGATGGCATCATTGGCCGAGATTTGTGCCTTGAGATGGGTGAGTTGGGTTTAATTGGGTGCGAGTTACCTGAAAAATATGGAGGCATGGGGTTGGACTCTGTGACGGCAGGGATCGTTGTCGAAGGGGTGGCGAATGCAGATTTTAATGTTTCCTATATTCAGTTAATCGGGTCGCTAATGGGGTCATTGATCGCGCAGCATGCTCAGGAAGAAATCGCACACCGCGTGGTAAGTGACATTTGTGCGGGGAGGAGCATCGTTGCCTTGGGATTAACCGAACCTCGCGGAGGTTCCGACGCTGCCCATCTCATTTTGAAAGGGACCAGGTCCGGCGATCACTTTGTTTTAAATGGCGAAAAGACCTCTATATCTCTGGCTGATCAGGCAGATGAAATTGTAGTTTTTGCTCGCACTGGTGACAGTGATGGTGCAGGTGGCGTCAGTGCATTTTTAGTCCCGCTTAATGCGCCAGGGATTAGTACAACAAGATTCGCGGACCTGGGTTCAGGCGCAGTAGGTCGTGGTTCGGTATTCTTCGATGATGTAGAGGTATCTGCCGCTGCAATGATTGGTCCAGAGAACAAAGGCTTTCGTGTTGTCATGCAAGGCTTCGATTACAGCCGCGCGCTGATTGGGCTTCAGTGCATTGCCTGTGCTGAAGCTTCAATTGCGGAAGCGTGGGAATACGTGAAGGAAAGAGAGGCCTTTGGTGGTCCGATTGCACGATTTCAAGGCGTTACCGAGCCATTGGCCGAAGCTGAAACGCTGCTCTATGCGGCTAAGTTACTTTGTTATAAAACCCTTTGGTTGAGGGATCAGGGTGAAAATCACACGGCTGAAGCGGCCATGTGTAAATGGTGGGCACCCAGGGTAGCGTTTGATGCGATACACAGTGCGCTTTTAACGCATGGACATTACGGCTATAGCAGCGAGTTACCGCATCAGCAAAGACTACGCGATGTGCTGGGATTGCAGATTGGAGATGGCACTCAGCAAATCCAGAAAATGATCATCTCCAGGGAAAAGATTGGTGCAGTAGCTGTACCTTATTAAAGACATTGGCTACTAATCATTGAAAATAAAAGTAGTAAATACGAGTGGGCGACAATGGGGGGTGAAACCATTGTTGTTTCAAGTAACAAATATACGCCGGTGGTGACACACATAATAGGTGTAGAAGAATAATGACAGGAGTAAATAATGGATCTTGAACTGGGAAATAAATCGGTCATCGTTACGGGTGGGGCTTCCAATATTGGACGCGCGATTACATTAGCCTTTGCTCGCGAAGGCGCGAATATTACCCTTGCCGATCTCGATGTCGACCAGGGCGAGAAAGTTGCTGCACAGGCGATGGAGTTAGGAGCCGCTGCTGTTGAGGTGGTGAAGACAGATGTAACTGACATGACGCAGGTGCAAACCATGGTTAACGTGGCCATAGAAAAATTCGGTGGGATTGATGTATTGGTCAATAATGTTGGCTGGGACGATTTGATGTTTTTTATGGATACGACGCCCGACTTTTGGGAAAAGATTATCAAGATTAACTTCGTGGGAATGCTCAACTGCACGCATACGGTTCTGGGCCATATGGTAAAAACAGGTGGATCTATTGTTTCTATCAGTTCAGATGCCAGCCGGCAGGGTGAGCCCCGGGAAGCGGTTTATGGGGGTATGAAAGCGGGAATCAACAGCTTCATGAAGACCATCGCTAAAGAAAATGGACGCTATGGTGTTCGTTGTAATGTTGTCTGTCCCGGAGTTACTGTGCCGCAGGATGATGAAGAGGTCGGGGACGGTAGTATGTGGGCAGATCGCAATGCAATGTTTACAGAAGAGCAATTTGCAAAAATTGCTGCTTCGTTACCGTTAAAAAAGGTGGGCCGACCCCGGGACCTGGCAAATGCTGTACTTTTTATGGCATCGAATGCCGCTGCCGGACATGTCACAGGACAGGTTCTCAGCGTCAGTGGTGGCTACAGTATGATTGGGTAGGCTAGCTGGTTTCCCCGGATTGTAAGATTTAAGGAAAACATGGTGTTCAGGTCATCTCGTAAGAGGTAGAAGGTAGGAGAGTTAAAAGTGCACAAACAAAAACAGATTCAAATAGCCAAACACCTACTCGAGCTTAAGGACGCCAGGACAACCGATCTGGCGGGCAACATTTTTCGTCAGAAGAAGTCTGATTATGTTTCGCAGGATGTCGCGCAGCGTGAGAAGGACATACTATTCAGGAACTATCCATTACTGATCTGCTTGAGCTGCGAAATTGTTAATCCTGGCGACTATTTCTGTGACGATTTTTCGGGTGTACCGATAATTGTTATCAGAACCAGTGAAGGAGAAGTCTCTGCGTTTCGAAATATTTGCAGGCACAGGGGTGCCCGGCTCGCATGCGATAAGGGCTCTCATCTCAGGAAATTCAGCTGCCCCTATCACGCTTGGAGTTATGCTACCGACACCGGTGATCTGATCAGTATACCGTTCAACCAAGGTTTTGACGAAATTGATAAACAGGAATATGGCCTGGTTAAGTTACCCGTTATTGAGCAATATGGGATGGTTTTCGTTCAGCCTACCCCAGGGGATGAAATTGAACTTGATGATTATTTAGATGGTTTTGCCGAAGACCTGGCAGGATTTAACCTGACTGCGTATCATCATTTTGAAACCCGTGTGTTGGAAGCACCTCTCAACTGGAAGCTAGTGGTAGATACCTTCATGGAGACTTACCATCTCAGCACTCTTCACGGAAATACTGTATCAGCCTACTTACATAATAATCTTTGCCACTTCGATGCACTCGGTCCGCATTTGCGTATGACGGGTGCCAGGAAGACAATCGATCAACTGCGTGATTCAGCAGAAGAAGATTGGGACCTTCTGGCTCACACAGCGCTAGTCTACGTGTTGTTTCCCAACACTGTTTTTATCATGCAAGGCGACCACCTTGAAACCTGGCGTGTATACCCAGGGGTGAATCCCAACGAATCACGTATGTATGTTTCCCTATACACACCTGAACTCTCAACTACTGAATCTACGCGCAGGCACTGGAATAACAATATGGATCTGCTAATGGCGACAGTTCTGGATGAAGATTTCCCTTTAGCCAGTAACATCCAGAAGGATTTTGCCGTTTGTGACAACCTGTTATTATTTGGTCGAAATGAACCTGCTTTGCAACATTTCCACAAAACGTTGGCAGACAGGTTGGCCTGACATCACTGCAGACAAGCTAAATTCAAGTTTCGATTCGCGGCGAAGGACGCCGACAATGTTCGTGACCAGGTAGGCGTGCTGAGTTTCAAAAAATAGAGCTTGTTTATGTGGCCTTTCTCAGAAGATGACTAAATCAACCTTACTAATGATTTAGTCTACGGTATTGATTGCGGTACAGGCCAAGATAGGACAACAGCTTAATAGACTGAAACCACAAAGGGGGTCTCAGACCGATGATTAGAATTAAGCGTTATGATAGAAACTACAGTCGTCGCAAATTCATGCAGCAAGCAGCTGCTGGTTTTGTCACAACAGGCGTACTCATGCCGCTCTGGCCGGAGATCGCGCGTTCTGGAGATATATCAGCTGTATATCCGGACGAACTGCTTTCTATTGAGTCCTATACTAATGGACGATTGAGTAACGGTGATGTTATCGATGCAGATAATGTAGACCTGGTCAAAGACCTTCTTGATCCAATAAAGTATATCCAGATCTCGCAGATGGGGCGCAAGTTAACCCTGAAGGCGACGACCACTGACATCATGAAGTTAAACCCCTGGGATTACATTGAGGCGACGCTACGCCACCAAGGGCAGGCCCGATTTGATGACACCGGGAACGTGGTTACGAAAAAAGGAAACCCCTGGATTGGCGGTAACCCTTTTCCCGATGCGAATTCTGCTGTGGAAATTTTTGCCAATGCAACTCTAAGCTGGGGTAGGCACGACGTTTCGTTTTATGCGATTAAAGAGGTCGATTTGAACCCGAAGGGGAGCGTCGCCTATAAGTATGACGCCTGCTGGGTAGAATATGCGCCTGTAGGACGCATTACCCTGGACCCAAAACCCTATGACCCTGGGCGAGAGGACAAGCTACGCTATCAGAGTATTTTCTGGGTCAAGCCTCAAGATATCGGTGGTACATCTTTCCTGAATGTCTGGCCGTACGACCAACGTCAGTTTCCTGATCTGTGGGGGTACATTCCTGCGTTCAAGCGGGTGAGGCGCTTCCCGACCAATCAAAGATTCGAACCCCTGATCGCAGGCAATACACTTTATCTTTCAGATGCCTGGGCCGCGGGCGACCCATTCATGACCTGGGGTAATTTTAAAATCGTCGGTCGCGGGCCATATCTGGCGGCGGTTTCCGGTAACTGGAATGGTCAAAATTCTAACTGGGAACACACCACGCATGGCGGAAAGAAGGATCAAACATTTTGGGATACAGAGGTAGAGTTGGTACCGGAAGTCATTGTGGTTGAAGCCGAGCCCATAAAATTTCCCCGGGCACCGGTGAGCAGAAAACGAGTATGGTTTGATGCACGAACATTGTCCCCCATAGGGATGGTGACATTTGATCGACGCGGGCAGGTATTCAAATCTTTCGATGGGGCCTATTCAACCTATGAAGATGGAACAAACAAGTTTATGGATGGTGAACATCCATACTGGTCGTGGACTCGCGTTCATGCTTTTGATGTACAGACCAATCGCATGACACGGCTGGAACAGGTAAAAGAAGTTAGTGGCGGCTATAAAACTGAGGTCAATAACCCCGACCATTACAATCAGTATCTGACTTTGTCTGCAATAAGAAGATTAGGGCATTAGGAGACGTTGTTTTGAGAGTCATATCGCTATTGTACGGGGTAGTCTCTTATATCTCGTTTCTGGGAGTGTTCTGTTACTTTATCGCCTTCGATGCAGGTATATTTGTCCCAAAATCGCTTAACTCCGCTGCTTCTACAGGTGTCGGGGTTGCACTGGCGGTAAATTGTGGACTGATGATGCTATTTGGCGTCCAGCATAGCGTGATGGCGCGAAGCGGATTTAAGGCATCCATAGAGAAGCTTATTCCCCATCACCTGGAGAGGAGCACTTACGTGCTCGCGACCAACATTGTCCTCGTATTTTTCATGCTTTGGTGGCAACCCATTGATGGCAACGTATGGTCTGTGGAAAACCCTATCGCCCAAAAGCTTATGTGGGGCATATTTTCTGCTGGATGGGTTCTGGTTTTGATTTCGACTTTTCTAACCGATCATTTTGATCTATTTGGTTTAAGACAAGTCTGGCTGAATTTTCTTGAACGCACCTACACCGAAGTACGGTTCACGGAACGGTTTATCTATCATTGGATACGTCATCCTATGATGCTGGGTCTGCTAATTGCATTTTGGGTCGTGCCTGTGATGACTATGGGACACCTTCTTTTTTCAGCGGGCATGTCGCTTTATATTTTTGTTGGGATCTATCTTGAAGAAAAAAGCCTGCTCAATTCGATCGGTGACCACTATGCGGTCTACCAAAAAAAGACAGCAAGGGTCATTCCTGGCATATATTAGAACATAAGTATCAGGGCTGAATGAATTGAAGCAGACAGGGTTCCAGGTACCGGCCTCCACCGGTTTCAGTATGGTACCTGCTCATGTCGCCTCTATTTCGACTATGATAAGTACGTTGGTCAACTCCTCACACACAAGGTACAACCATATCGACCGGGTGAGGTTTGTTCTGCGTACTCTTGCTTTATTGGGAAGTGAAACCCTCGTATTCTCCATCGGCAACATCATGAAGCACCTGTCTATAGCTACCCAGGCCAGCCATATAGAACATCACTTTATTGGGTTTTCCTGGAATGTTGGCGCCGAAAATCCATGATTCCGCTTGTGGAAACAGTGTGAAATTCGCGATCTCTTCACATGTCTCGGTCCAGGTTGCTTCAGCATCTGATGTCGCTTCAATACAGGCCATGCCTGTATCCTGCATATGGGAGATCAAATCAGAGACCCACTCGACCTGTGTTTCGATACTGGGTGGCAGATTAGTGAAAGGACCATTGGGACCGAGAATCATGAACATGTTAGGGAAATCCGAATTTGCCATGCCGAGGTAGCTGCTGGGACCATCAGCCCACTTGTCTTTGATCTGGATGCCGTTTCTGCCACGGATGTCGATTTTTGTATAGCTGCCGTCCACAGCATCGAAACCTGTTGCAAAAATCAGGATATCAAGCTCGTGCATGTCTTGAGTTGTTTGCACGCCCGTTGATGTTATCTCTTCAATTGGGTCCTTTTTGATATCTACCAGCGTGACATTTTCGCGGTTATAGGTTTCGTAATAGCCGGCATCACAAAGTGGTCGCTTGGCATAGAGATCTGTAGGCGTCAGCATTTTTGCTGTTGCTGGATCTTTAACTATCTGGCTAATCTTACTGCGAATAAACTGCGCCGCCTCTTCATTTGATTGGCGATCAGTCACAATATCGTTGAAGGTGCCAAACATGAAGCGAAAGCCGCCACCTTTCTGCCATGCTTGTTCGAACACCTTTTCCCGTGAGATTTCTGTTGCTTCGGTACATGGAATCTGGCTTTCCTCAAACCCGAATGCTACCCCCGAGTTACGCACGTCAGTCCAAACCTGCTCATAGTTAGCTTTAACTCCTGCTATGAAATCCTTTGGCATGGCGCCATGTCTGGCTGGAACACTATACTGCGGCGAGCGCTGGAAGACAGTGAGGTGCTTTGCCTCAGGACCGATGGCAGTGACGCATTGGACGCCGGTGGAGCCAGTGCCAATGACACCGACCCGTTTCCCCTCTAAACTCACGCCTTGAGTCGGCCACGCGCCAGTGTGATATTGCTCTCCGACAAAATTCTCAAGGCCCTTGATGTCGGGAACATTAGTGACGGAAAGCAAGCCAAGCGCTGTCACAAAATATTTAGCCGTCAAATTTTTACCGGTATCAGTGGTAACAGACCAGAGATTTGTGTCTTCATTAAAGTGAGCGGCTATTACACCGCAATTGAATTGAATGTCCCGGCGAAGTTCAAGACGATCAGCGACATATTCCAGATAGGAAAGGACTTCTGGCTGCAAAGGATAACGGTCGCTCCAGACCCAGTCTTGTAACATCTCACTATCGAAGGAATAGCAATATACGAAGCTTTCGGTGTCAGATCGAGCGCCGGGATAGCGGTTCCAATACCATGTGCCGCCGACATCACCTGCCCGATCAAACACGCAGACCTTCAATCCTAGTTCATCGCGTAATTTATGAAGCATGTAAAGGCCGCCGAAGCCGGCGCCTACAACAATCGCATCGAAGTCAGCGTTTGCGGTAGTGGCGACTGATGGAATTTCTCTGGTCATAATCGGCATGGCTTTTCCTACTATTTTCGTTACTGGCTTTAACGATCGTGGCAAGAACAAAAGCCACATGATGATTGTTCAACAGTAGCTACATGGCTGTATAACCACCATCAACCACCATTTCTGATCCGGTCATAAAGGAAGACTCATCAGATGCCAGGAACAGTACAGCATATGAAACTTCTTTTGGTTGGGCAGGGCGGCCCAGTATCGTTGTGCCCAATATCGCCTGGCGACTTTCTTCATCAGCTAAAAGGTCTTTGGTCATGGCGGTATCGATCACGCCAGGATGTACGGAGTTAACCCGAATGTTGTATTGAGCCAGATCAACGGCGGAGGATTTTGTCAGTAGCCTGAGAGCGCCCTTGGTTGACTGATAAGCTGCGGCCTGGGGTGCGCCGACCAGGCCGTAAATGGAAGAAATATTGATGATCGAGCCACCTCCTGCTTTTTGCATGGCGGGAAGAACAGCCTTGGTGCCCAAGAATGGCCCCTTGGCATTGATATTAAAGATCAGATCCCATTCTTCATTCGTCGTTTCATCTACGGGTTTTAATATCAGCAGACCGGCATTGTTTACCAGGACATCAATCTTGCCTTCACTGCCAATAACACTCGCAACAACTGCTTGCCATTGGGATTCATCAGTGACATCGAGCGGATAAAATGTGGCAGTACCGCCGCTGGCATTGATTTCATCTGCGACCTTTTGTCCTTCAACTTCATTGACGTCAGTTACGATCACTTTGGCACCTTCTTCTGCCAGTAACTGTGAGTGGGTCATGCCCATGCCCATTGCGCCACCTGTTACCAGGGCGACTTTGCCTTCTACTCTATTCATAATTTTCTCTCTTAATCATACTGTCAGGTGAACTGACACGGGAAAAAGCCCAAAAAAACTTGCGAGTTGTTCTCCTATGCAAAGCGGTTTAACTTTGCGGAAGATTCTGAGGTACTGTAGGGCTTGTGATGCCAGCCAGTGGTTTACACCACTGACTGGCCTTGGCTATGTTTTCTCGTAAGGTCTAGAAAAACCAGGTAGCTCGTGCAAATACCTCATCCTGATCTTCGAAGGTTTCCATCGCGTCATCATTGTCACCATCTGAGCCGATGATATTGGCATAAAGATCCAGCTGAAATTTGCCACTAGGGCGCCATTTGACACCTGGTTGGAACAGAAAACCGCCCTCTTTCTCGTACAGCACTGTAAAGTCAGCACGCCAGACGAGGTTTGGGAACGGTTGCTGGAAGGCAAACACAAATGCGTCGTAACTGTCCTGGCCTTTGGGGATACCATCATTATCAAAACCACTTACGTGCCTGCCGAGAAAGTCGCTCTCTGTCTTATGCATCCACTCAAGAATAAAGTAGGTGGCAGGAAACGAGTCTGAAAAGCGGTGATACTTTTCAATCGTTACATTGGTGATGAGTTCATTTTCTACAATAAAATCGCGAGTTAGTGTTGGACTCGTAAAGTACCGGTCCATTGCATAGCTCGCTTCGACCTTCAGGATCAATTGATCAAACAGGGTGTCAGGTTCAGCGGTGAAGACATAGCTGAGTCCAAAACCCAGTATATCTTCATCTTTGTATTCTCTGGCGACGTGGCCTTTGAGAGGGCCCAGCGCGGCGAAGAAAGTATCCAGCGTAATAGCAGCGAATTGCCTGTTTGGTACTACCGCGGCACCTAGCAGCGCTGTCGCCGGGAACTCATCAATAGATCTGTTAAGTGCTTCCATGCCATCTAATCGGGAACGTCCTGCAAAATGAAACCACTCGTTCGAACTGTAGGAGCCATCCTGGCTGGGCTCGAATGCAGTCTCCGATAGCAGGGCGCCAAGCCCCTCAAGAGCAGGGACACCGCTACCCGCAAAAACATTAATATTTGACTTAGTCCAGCGGAATACACCGTCCGGATTGTAGCGATGTACAGCCATAAAGCTAAGTTCAAAGTCGCCTGCTGTACCATTCAGGCGAAAGCCATAACTCAGCTTATCTTCCACATCTTCGTAGAATTCGTCCTGTTGAATAGTGAATGAATTGGTAATTAGACTGTATGGGCTATTTGTCGTTGGAAAAATTGTTGGCCTGAATTCTTGTACCCACCCTTCCAGTTCCCAGTCGTTCTGGAACCGATAAGAACCTCGTATCCCAAGACTGGGTACTCGTAGGTCTGCATACTCTTCTGCAGCAACGCTTAGGATACTGTGCCGACGAAGGTCCAGTCCGTTGGCGACGTCGAAAACCCTGAAGAAAAGCGATTCGCCCCAGGCAATATTTTGATTACCGAATCGAAACCACCAGGGCCCCTTACTGTAGTCAAGATATGCCAGCGGAATATCCAGCATGTAGTTCTCGCCGTTGGCTTCCAGCACCGACCCCTTGCCTCCGTCAAAACCTGTGTCAAACAGATCAATATCATCAAATTCATCATCCAGGGCGTATTCGTAAAACCCACGTAATTTAATAGTGGCTGACCAGTCATCGGTAAACTTGACTTTAATATCGACTTCAGCCCGGGTTGCGAAGAGGTTGATGTCATTTTCGTTGCCTACCCCTACAGTGGGTAGGCGAGTGACAGTTGAAAGAAATACTTCGCCGGTTCCCAGATTGAGTGCAGGGTTGGTAAGAGTCTGGCCATTATATGGGTTACCGTATTGATTAAATTCATTGGCATCGCCGGTTACATAAGCAGTCTCCTGCCGAATAAATCCGGTAACACTTATATCAGCTGCGTAGGCGTTACCAGCGAGAGCCAGTACAGCAATCACCCCAACATGTAACATGTTCTTGATACAATTTTTTAACTTCATGACGACCTCGTTTTATTATTTGGTGTTCTCATCAAACGATTACCTGAGCACCAGGGCGATGCTTCCACCATAGCCTGCGGTATAAATCTTTTGCTCAATTATTTTGTTACCTTCGCTCTTGTGTTCTACTTCTACTGCTGCCAGATCCTGAAACCATGTGCGGCTGATACTTGGATGTTGATTATCTTCCCAGGTGTCTCCTCCATCACTGCTACGCAAAAAGCTTCGCACTCCTGTGACAACTATCTCTCCGTGTTTGGATGCCCATACGCCAAGGAGGTTAGCATTACCGTCGATTTCGACTGATTGCCAGGAATTACCTTGATCATTGGTTTTCAATATTGTTCCGTCCTGACCGACTGCAAATCCCAGATCCGGAGTAGGGAAAGACATGGAGAAGAGTGAAGCATCACCTCTATGTCTGACTTCCCAGCTTCCACCGGCATTATCAGAGGAGAGCACCAGTCCGAACTCGCCAGAAATAAGGAACCTGGTGGGGCTGATCATTTCAATATCATATAGATGAGGCTCGTACCCATCAGCAGTGATCGTCTCCCAATCCAGTTGAATTCGGTTCCAGGTGTGGCCCCAATCCAATGATTTGAGGATTAGTCCAAACCCCCCCACAGCAACTGACTCGCCACTCGGAGCTAGAGCCACTGACATAAATCGGTCTTCAACCCCGCTTTCTGTTTTCTGCCAACTCTTGCCTGAATCATCAGAGACGAAGATAATTCCGGATTGGCCAACGGCAATGGCGCGCTCGCTGCTCATGGCTACAGAAGTCAGTGTTGCATCACCAAGGGGTTTACCCACCATCCAGGTGAGACCGCCATCCGAACTCGTCAGGATTAGACCATAGCTGCCGACAGCCAGCCCCGTTTCTCCCTGAAACTCGATGTCGAATAGAGCGTCGTGTGGCGTGCCGTGAAATACGATATTCACTGGCGGATCGCTATCGGCTATGGCCGATACCGATCCGCATAACATCATCAACCATAGGCTCGCTTTAAACAGTCTATATTTCATGATGGGTACTAGCTGCCTAACCGACGCATCGCAGAGACTGTCAAGAAGCGATCATAATCTTCCGGGTTATTGTAATGCGTTTTGTGACCACCTTTAACTTCGTCAACAAGTTGAATGAGAGATATCCGGTTTGTCTGGATGTCATGAGAAATAACATGATTCCAAGTCCACAATGGGCTCTTTCCGTTGAGTGCATTAACTGCAACCCCATCTTTGCCGATTGACATGCCATTACCCTGCTCGAAGCTCCGATAGGCTTCTCCCCGGCGATCATAATTGATGCCATTCCAGCCCTGCATCGATCGAGCGTCAATATAGACTCGACGTTTACTGATGGGTGCACGAGGATACTTGATGGGCTCGGCATCCAGCACGATAACGTCAGGAATGAGCTCATAGCTGGTGCGGAAAAACGATTTGCCTTCCGCTCCGCCAACTTTTGGTCGTTCCCAGTTGGGATGGTCACCGCCGAAATTACCCGTGGCGCCGGTGCCCAACATTGGACCCCGATAAACCAGTTTAAAGTTCCCCCAGGTTAAAAAGGGATCACCCGCAGCCCAGGCATCAGAGATATACCAGGTGGGCCCAGGTATCAGAGGTTCAAATCGTTGGTTGGTAGGGAATCGTCTGACGCGTTTAAAAGCAGGCAGATAACCGTTCAATGAAGGGAATTCGTTCTGGTCATACGGCCAGACACTCAGAAAGGCCGTTCCCTTGATGTCCTGCGGTCTCGTGAAAAATATTGACTGGTAACGGAGGGTGTCAGTTTTACCACGGAAATTTCGATCTTCCATGGTGATTCGACCGGTGCCCTGCATCTCTGCCCAGACAAAATCATAGTCGTAGGCAACGCTTCCGTTTGGATTCAGGTCCTGCTCTCGAATAGCGTAGTAGGTATGATCGTACCGCCCCCAGCTTAATGTCAGATTTGCCAGGGCTTCGGTCGCCGATTTGGCATCGGGGAATGGGTTACCTCCAATCCAGGGTGTGCCATCATCAGTTCGCACGTTACCTGTTGCGTCAAAAATGCCGCGCCCCGAGTTTCTTATACTGGCAGCCATATAATCTGTTGGCGCCAGCCATTCCGGGTTTGTGGTAGTGGGTATGGTATCTATCTCGCGTCCCTGCTGCGATACCTCCAAGTAGGCAATGGGGTCCAGCAGGTCTTTGACGTGCTCGACATTAGCTGCGGAGATTACGTCTCCTGTATTGATTTTGCCTTTTGTGATCATCTCCAGAGACGAAATCTCGTCGGGATATACCTTTTCGAGTGTATTCCCCTTTGCGATGGTCGCCCATAGTGGTGCCAGTACGCCGGTGCTTATAACGCCAGTAGCCATTTGTTTCATAAAATGACGTCGGCTGAAATCAAAATCGAATTTTCTTATGTGCATTGAATTACCCTCGTTTACATAAAATAGTTAGGCTAACTACCACTAAGCCACTTTGTAATTTATGTGGTTCCTAATTGTTGAACTAGAAAACCGTTACTGCATTACTACCTCACTACTTGCTTACCTTGTGCTGTTACTACGGTTGTTTCTACTACAAGTTGACTGGGCTCGGTAGAAAACTGTAATGATTCCAGAAGCCCAGCATCTGAATTCAGCATATGTTCTTTGCTGACAAAATCTGGCTTGAACAGATAAACCAGCAGCGGGACTACGATTAGTGCAATGATCATATTGATGAGCATAACCATGACCAGGAGCAGGCCCATGTCAGCCAGAAATTTTAGTCCGGAAAGTGCATACCACGGCAGGATACCTAGAAGAACGATGCTGGCGGTGAAGAAAATCGCTTTCCCGCTGGTGGTGATAGACGCCTGGATTGCATTACCATAATGGTTGGCATCCCGGTATTCCTCACAAATACGACTGAGTAGATAAATCCCGTAATCGATTCCCACGCCGATTCCAATGGAGGCGATGGGCAAAGTATTTACATCCAGCCCGATACCCATAAGTACCATGACTGACCCCAGTAGAATGTTAGATAAATTGACCGGCACAAGTAACAAAATACCCGCCCATATAGATCGATAGGCAAAACTACATGTCAACAAGATGACAATATTTAGTGCGATCAGGATGACATATTGGTATTCATCGACTGTATCGTTAACGGATTGTTGTAGCGCAATGGCACCGGTACCCAGGCGTATTCGAAATTTTTCGTGGTTGATGCCTACTTCTTCCAGCGCGGCACGAGTTTGAGCGAGCGCTGTGTCTACGGTTGATTGTTTATTGTCTTTGTACCATAGAGAAACTGTACTGTTGCGCAATTCGAAATCAGTGACGTGGCTATATGCTTTGGTGCTGGCACCCAGGAGAAGAGCGCTCGCAGCGGCGTTAACTGCTTCATCCGAATTATCAAGCGGCCCCCATTTTGGATTACCACCACTAAATAGGCGGTTGGCCTCGGGTAGGTAGTCAGCGAAAGAAAGTGTCGCTTCCGGCGGGTTCGGTTGGCTTTCCAGAATACGCTGCAATTTGGCCATGGTAAGAGCTGTGTCAGCCTTTTTAGTTACCCGCTCATCAACAATACCCTCAAAGACGATTTCAAGAGTCATCAAACCAGGGAAATGGCGATTGATTTGGCGGACCGCATAATTATATTCGGAATCATCCCAGAGAAGATTACTGCCTTCGACAGGATTACCGACTTTCAACTGCGATACCAATGCCAGTGAGCCTAAGGTTAGAAAGACCAAAATGCCTGCAGTCTTACGGGCGTTATGACCGTGGCTCAGGCGGCCAATGTACCTGAGAATATTGATAATAGAATCGTGACCACTGCCCTTATTTGAAGAATTTTTGCCAAGTATTTTCTCTACGTTCTTAGGGGCAGGTAAGTAGGAAAGCAAAATGGGTGTCAGGAACAAATTCGTAGGTACCAGTATCAATGCCCAGAAACCGCAGAACAGGGCAAATCTTTCCATGACTGGAATGGGCGCGAATGCGATGAGGAACAGACCTGTTGCATCCGTGATGATGCCGAGCGTTCCAGGCGCCATCATCACCCTGAGTGCGTGCTCAGAGGCTAGTTTCTTATCCGGCACCAGATTGTAATTTTCATAATAGCGTTCAATAAACTGCACGCAGTGACTAAATGCTCGTGCGACCAATAGCAAGGGCACAACCATGATTAACGGTTCGATGGGATCGCCTATCCAGCCGACGAATCCGAACCCCCAGATGGCAGAAACAATACTGACTACGATCGGGGTAATCACACCCGGCAGATTCCGCATATAAACGATAAGGGAGAAAATCAGGGCTATAGCCGTTATTCCGAATATCCCCAGCATTTGAGTCTCAAAGGTGTAAACCCACCCTGTCAACATGGGAGCGCCAGCCACATAGACTTCGTGATTCGCATCCCGCTCTCTTTCTACCATCGTCTGGATGAACTCGAATGTTTCTCCATAGTCCAGCAACCTTTCAATGAAAGTTGCTGTAATCATGGTTGCGGTTTCATCTTCAGAGATAAGGAACTTCTGCACGCCCGGCGCTTTGTTTACATAACTCCGAAAAAGGTCTACCTCTGCTTCTGTATTCGGCGCATGGTCTCCCATGATTGGCTGCGAATTGATACCAAAAGGTGTTGCCTCGGAGAAACGCGATTTTTCGGTCGCGATAGACAGTATTTGATCGTGATCTACCGCTGGCGCGAGATCGATGTCTCTGCTCATCCTCCAGATTTTTTCAAGTGTCTCAGGGTTATAAATATCTCCCTGTTTTCGCTTAACCATAACCGTCACGGTTAGCGGATTTCCGAAATTTGGGTGATCCTTGAAGGTTTTTACAAATTCGTGGTTTTTCGGGAATAGGTCGGAAAAAATGGTCCGAATTTCAACCTGTTTCAGGCCAAAGGCGAAGAAGATTGTAATGCCTGTGAGAACCAGCAACGACAATGCACGATTGCGCATCGTCCAACTTGCCAGTCTATGTCGGAATAAAGCCATAGTAGATTATTGTTAGATCAAAATTTTTATTCTGACGACCAATATTATTACCGGCCACCGTAAAGCGTAATAAGAATACAGGAGCAAACGGCTGTTTAAGGGGTCATTTTCAGACACATTCAAGGCAAGTCGAGACTATCTTGCGGATTATTCATCCGACTTTTTTCATTCTCAACTATTGGGGCAGGATTATGCTGTTGTGCGTGGGAGTTCCACCGTAATGCTCACAAGTGGTTCGTAAATTGACAACTATAGAGTGGTGAACAAGATTTTTAAGTTGGTGGAGTGAAATTAACGATGGATGCCAAGTCAGATCGAACTTCGAAATTCGTTGGGCGATCTTTTTGTCCATTGCTTAAACGCGCGCCTGAAATTGGATGGATCACTGTAACCCAACAACGAGGCGATTGTATCGCAACTGAAGTTCGTTTCATTGAGATATTCAATAGCGAGGCTCTTTCTTACGACGTTTAAAATAGAGGTGTAGGTTGTGCCATGCGATTTCAATTTTCGGTGCAGTGTTCGTGGTGTCATATGAAAGTGACTAGCAGCTTCCAGAATATTTGCTTGCTCTATCGGGTTTCGGATTATCAGACTATGAACGTCCGCCACCAGGGATTGCTTGATGGAGATCTTGTCCATACTTTTGTCACACAGCTCGTCACACATTTGAGCGGTTATTGCGTTGCGATTGGTTAGAGGTGCACTTAACAGTTCCTCATTTATCACCAGGGCATTCCGTTCGCTGCCAAATTCTATATCGCAGTTAAATATTTCTTTGTAAATGTGGGCGTGGTCCGTTCGTTCCAGGGTGGTTTGTAATTTGACTAACTCATACTGTTTACCGGTAATATCTTTGAGGATAGTGAATATAAGACTGAGTTGGAATTCACAGATGAAACGGAATATTTTCGGATCTGGGATTGACATAAGAGGGTGCATTTGGAAATAACATAAGCCATCTTCACAAGATAGCGTATGTTCGAAAAATCGCATTGTTATTTGATGATATTTGATCGAAAACCGTAATGCTGATTCCAGATCATTATGGCTCATCAACGCATACCCAAAGATGCCGTAGTGTGAGGGTATGATCTTTTGTCCGGCGTTGAGCGCAATTGCAGAGCTGGGTGAATACTCAAGAATATTTTCTACGACAGTAAAAAGCTGTTGGTAAGAAGTGTGGGTTTCCAGATTCCCAAGATCAGATTCAAGCAATCCTGTTCCTTTGAGCACTTTTTGAGGGCTAACACCATGATCTTTGCTAACTTGAGTTAGCAGCCCGATTTTATACGCGGGATGAGATTTCTCATCGATATCTATGTGCGCCTGTTTGGGATGAACTTGATCCATTCACTTGTTGTCCTGGCCGTGTTGCAACTCAGAGTATTGTTGTCTGGCAACACAAAAAAATATCGATGCGATCCCTGCGCCGACATGGATCACATCACGTTCCCTTGTAGCAGATTTCAATTATGGAAAATTGCCACATGTACATCAAATTGTAACAAATTCAAAGGATAAAGCGAAGTAACGGAGACTCAACTTGAGGCTTTATCGACTCGAACCAATTGACTGTCAGTTCATCAATCGGTCACGCGGCCGATCGATTCTGCCAAAATGCGTAACTCGTACTTTTGTATTTTGCCGCTGGCGGTTCGCGGCATTTCAGTGACCACTTCCAGGTGTTCGGGCCAGTAGTTTCTTGCCATGCCACCATCGCGCAAAAAATCAATCATATCGTCGAATGAGAAAGCGGAGCCTTGTTCTATAGTGGCGAAACAACATCCCAGTTCCCCTAACCGGTCGTTTGGCATGGCGACTACTGCGCAGTCAATGATTTTAGGGTGTTTGTACAGAAGATTTTCAATCTCTACAACGGGTATGTTTTCTCCACCGCGAATAATAATGTCCTTTGATCGACCTGTGATTCTGATGAAACCATCGTGGTCCATTGTTGCGAGATCTCCGGTGTCGAAATAACCTTCATTGTCAACACCATAATCCTCAGGGCGTTTCAGATATCCGATGAACGTAGATGGCCCGTTTTCCAATAGTCGACCCTCCACACCACTGGCTACGGGTTGTCCTTGCTGATCGACAATTTTCACTGTGCAGCCAGGTATGGCGATCCCATCGGTGCCAAATATTTTTTCTTTCGGGTCTCCCAGCCTGGTGGACGTCACCACTCCGCACTCGGTCATACCCCAGAGTGCGAGCAGATGGATATCCAGCTTTTCTACAGCTGACTTGGCCAGCACTCGCGGTATGGGAGCACCTCCGCACGCAAACAAACGGAAGCGGTCAGTATTACACTCGAGGGCTCGCTCAGAATTCGTTAAGTCGGCAAGAAAAGGTGTCGCACCCATGGCAAAGGAAGCTCCTTCTTCGGCAATAAGCTGCCAGGCGTCGTTGACATTCCAGGCATCCAGAAAAATCATCTTGGCTTTTAAAATAATCGGCATCCACATGCCGTACATAAACCCGGTGAGATGCGCCACTGGAGACCCCATGAATACAGTATCTTGCGAATCCAGTGCCCAACGCTCGCTCATCTGCTTTATGTTATAGGTGAAGGTATTGGCGCAATGCATGACTCCCTTGGGCATGCCCGTCGTGCCTGAGGTATACATCAACATAATGACATCGAGCGGGTTGAGCTGTCGCTCTTGAAACAATACTTCCGATGTGTCTGGTAGATCGTGATTCAGCAAGTTGTCCTCGAAACTGGTATCTCCCCGCCCCCCCACTGCAAACAAGTGTTTCAAATGAGGTAGCTGGCCTCGCAGCCCGTCGATCATTTCTTCATGGTCGAAACCTCGAAATAGTTTAGGTACGATCAGAACTTTGGATTCAGCGTAATCGACCATAAAGGCCAATTCTCTCTGCCGAAAAATTGGCATTAAAGGATTGCACACGGCACCAATTCGCAAGCAGGCCAGATTTGTGGCCACAAATTCCCACCAGTTAGGTAGTTGAACGGAGACAACATCTTGCTTCTCTATGCCATAGTGAGCGAGCGCGAGGGCGATTCGAGTCGCTTTGTCATTGAGTTGACGATATGTGACAGATGTTTTCTCCCCTGTTTCAACACGAAAATCGACAACCGCAACCTCATCGGGTTTCTCGGTCAGTGCTGCATCGAATAAAGCCAGCAAATTTTCATCTTGCCACCATCCGGCACTACGCATCGCGTCAGTTCTTTCCTGGGGTAATATGGGGTCGAGATTCACGTTTATCCTCCTATCGTGCGGTTCGATCTATGAGTGAATATTGCAATTTATGCTGATAGAAAACTTTTACTCAGTGACAGCATAAAGCCTGGAGTCATAAAAATCACATAGGGTGAGTGTCAATAGCTTTACCTATCTAAGCCTATTGTTCTGCTATTTTTCCATCGTGGTGATTTTGACGCTCACTAGATAGCACAAGTATTCACTGGGTTTTTCAATAGCAGGTGAGCTACCGGAGCTGACAACCGTGGTTGGAACCTCTCGGTTATCTTAGGCGATTTTAGTTCTGAACTGCGAAGGTGTGTAACCGCACCATTGCTTGAATGCGCGGCGAAAATTATTAACATCTTTATAGCCGAGTTGAAGCGCGATTGACTCGACTGACATTTGAGTTGAGCCGAGTTTGTGAATGGCTTCTTTTTTGAGCACGGCATTTTTCAATGCCCGGTAGCTGGTATCGTGAACTCGAAGTTGCCTCATCAGGGTCCGCGTAGAAATATTTAGCGCCTGGGCTATGTCGGCTTCTGTTGGAATATAATCCCCTGTCAGGGATGTTTGCATTAAATTCACTATTTGCCGGATTTGTTCATTAGGTTTCCCCATAATGGCTAACTGTTGATCACACTCATCAAGTGCGATTCTTAACATTCGTTGGTTAGCTGTGATACAGGGGTTTAACAAAAGAGACGCAGGAATTGTCAGGGCATTGCGAGAAGCATTAAACGTTGTCGTGCCGCTAAAAAAATCGGCGTATTGTTTTGCATAGCCCGGTGGTTGATGCGCAAATTCCCAGTGCGCCTGGTAGATAGATTGGCCGAGCACAAATTCAATGGCATTTTGCAGAAAAAGTAGCGCCACCTCTGAAACGATGTTGTCCATGTCCTGTATTTTGTGTGACGTTGTCAGGGTTATCGTGCAATCGTCACTGTCTTCAGCTACGTCGAATTTCAGGAAACCAATGCGAATACTCAGGTATTTGCGCATAGCGCTCAGTGCTTCTTTGAGATTTGGGCTGCTGAATGTGGCAATTCCCATGGGGCCATGGGTCGAGAGGTGGAATTTTGACCCCATAATCAACCCCATATTAGGGATGTCTTTTTCTTCAATAACATCCAGAATGGCTTTTGCAAATGGAAGAAATTCAATGTTGATGCTCCCCATGCTGGACAACTGCCGGGGTCCGAGACCGTGCCTGGCGAATATCCGTTCAACGACCTTATCTCCGCCAAATATCTGGAATACCAGCCAAACATAGCTCACAGACAGAGAGGGCTCAGTGTCTTCAGGGATTAACCCGAATAGAGATTGTTCCTTCGCGGGTGTCATAAGATGACTTCCTATTGTCGCAAATGAACCTTGTGAGAGGTTGTCCTGTATTTTATTATCATATCTCGTTGAGGCGTACTATTACGACTCCCATATTCTGCTACGTGATGAGATTTGTTCCCGCACGTTCCCGCACATAGGGCCGATTGACTGAAGGGTGAGAAAATGACTGAGATAACAAACGACAACGAAATGATAGCAGGAAATGAGCTCCAGCCTGAACAAGAGACCAATATATTCAAATGGCTCCTCGAGCCAAAAAGGTTCTTGGGCATGCTAACAATATCACTGATTGCTCTGGCATTAGGGTTACGAATGGTTTTTGAAAATCTGGCTTTCACTGTGGGCCTTGATTTTTATGAGCCTGAATTCCAACAAACATGGATGCCGATCCTTTATGCGGAACTCGCATTTGTGGCCTCAATCGGTGCTATATCCACGCTTTATATTTGGGTGACCAGAGAAAAAGATGCTTCTGCCATTACACCGAAGGTAGAGCTCGATCGCTATTTCATTTTGCTTGGAACGCTTGCGATTATAGCTGTATGGGCCGCCCCGGTGGCTTTTCTTTCTATCGAGTCAGATGCCGCCTGGCATCAGGTTACGATTAGAGATACAGATTTCACCCCGAGTCATATCACTATATTCTATTTTGCCATACCGCTGTTGACAGCACTGCTCGTGGCAACATTTGCGTGGGCACATACCCGGTTACCGATGTACATGAATCGTATTTCGATACCCTTCGTGATTGTAATCACCGGGATATTCATGATTATGCCAAATTATGGCTTTAACGAGTGGGGTCATACCTTCTTCTATATGGAAGAGCTGTTTGCTGCACCTATTCACTATGGCTTTGTGTTGATGGGGTGGGCTTTCTTTGCCCTGGTGCCTTTGCTTGTGCAGATGCTGGATAGAATGGGAACGCTTATTCCCATTGTGGCAGCGGAAAATGTCAAGAATGGTTGATGGGCAGGTGAGCTGATTCCTGTCTTCTAACTTTCAAGGTTACATATTAAGTAGAATCTCTTCGCTTTGTGGGGAATATCAGACTACCTGAAGCTCATGTGAGTGTTTATCTCTAGTTCTAGAGGAAGTGTTATGAAGACAGATTTATCCAGAGAACTTGGTCGATATTATCGACTCGCAGATGGGCTTATCATATTCGCGCTTTTCAGTTTCATCGGGCTGGCGGTAATGCTCCATTTTTCTCTCACTGCCGGTGACTGGGACTATTGGATTGACTGGAGGGATCGTCGCTGGTGGCCACTTGTCACGCCGATATCCCTGTTGATGTTGATGGGGGCATTCACCTATAGCGTCTGGACCAGATTCAGGCTCCCTGTCATTGGAACAACGATAACCTTCATGCTGGCACTATTTTCCTTGTTGAGCCGACATTACAATTTTGTTGAGTTTGCGAACTTTCCCTTTTCATTTACGTTTCCCTCCACCTACATTGGGCTGGGCATCCTGTTGGATGCAACGCTCCTGATGAGTCGAAGTCTTCTACTGGCGACTGTTTTTGGGGCCTATCTGGTGGGCGTGATGATGTATCCGCTGAACTGGCCAATCATCGCGGCTTATAAAGTTCCTATTGAGTACGCGGGCACTTTGCATTCTGTTTCCGACATCATGGGGTTTCAGTATATTCGTACCACCACACCGGAGTATGTCAGGATCATCGAAGAGTCTACGCTGAGGACATTCGGTGGCTCGGTGACACCCCTGACAGCGGTATTTGCAGGTTTTGTTGGTATCCTGGTATTTGGTGTCTTTTTGTTTCTGGGCATCGCGCTGGATAAGGCAGCAGTATTTGCCAAAAGATTAATATAATGAGCAGTTCAGGAAGAACAATTCGATATGACCACTCGGCGCTGCGATGGGTGAGTCATCTTGTTGTGACCTGCCTTCTTTGGTTAACTTTTGTAAGCGATGTGTCAGCTCACGGTGAACGAGCCCAGCTCGCCAGTATGCGTATGCGAACAATTCACTGGTTTGACATCCAGGTCCACAAGACTGAGATGAAGGTTGGGGAACTCGTTACGATTACCGGCAAGTTTATTCCGTCCGAACATTGGCCCAAGCATCTTGGTGGCGTCGAAGACGCCGTTTACTTAAATGTTGGCGTGCCCGGTCCTACGTTCATTCGACTTGAATCCAGCATTAATGGCGTACCCATGATTCGTTCTACCTCGCTGGAGAAAGGGAAACTTTACGAATTTGAAATGCAGCTACGGGCCCGAATCCCCGGTAACTATCACCTGCACCCGTTACTTAACGTGAGAGACGTCGGAACGCTCGTCGGCAAGGGAGCCTGGGTTCGGGTCGAGGATATCGATGAACCTGTAACATTTGTCAATGAGGTGGAAACCATGCAAGGCGAGGTTATAGATCTCGAGACTTACGGGGTGGAAACTGTAAAAATATGGCACGCCATATGGATAGTGCTTGGCCTGGCATACCTGGTTTTCTGGCTGATACGCAGGGAAATGTTTATCCCAAGATACATGCAGACCAAACAAGCGATTGAATCCGGCGAGAACCCGAATGATATCATTACCCGTCGCGACTTTATGGTGACGGCTGGTTTTTTCACCGTGACGCTGACGCTAATCTTAACAGGGTATTTGTATACAGATTATAAATACCCGCTCACCATTCCGTTGCAGACAGGTAACGTTTCAGTAACAGGGATTGATATACCTGCTGGTCCTTTGAGAGTTGACCTCAATAGGGCATCCTATGAGCTCGGCGGAAGGAGCCTGACGCTCGAGATGCAGATGACAAACAGTGGTCTATTGCCTATTCAACTGACTGAGTTCGCGACGGCGAACATCCGGTTCATGAATCCCGAGGCGCCAGCGACTATGCCTGTTTATCCTGATGAAGAGATGGTTGCCGCTAACGGTCTGGAAATCGCAAATGGTGTGATTGAACCCGGACAGACTATCGATGTTAAGTTGGTTGCCTCGGATTCGCTGTGGGAGACGCAGCGGATGACTGGGCTGATACACGCACCAGACAGTCGTTTTGCAGGGTTATTATTTTATCAGGATACTAATGGCGAACAGTACTTTCAGGAAGTAGGCGGTACTATTGTACCGAGCTTCTTCTGAATTTCTGTCGCGTTATGTAGAATCAGGTCGCGTGGTTAATCTAACAAAAGCATTGATACTGTTGGTACTGCTGGCAGGTTCGACAACCTGCTACAGCCATGGCGGCGTGTCCATTCAGGACGACGTTTGTATCATAAAAATTGGCCGTTACAAGGCACACTTCACCGGATACCTGCCACAAGAACGTGCGACACAGGAATTCTGTGAAGATATTCCAGCGGTCTCTGAGAGCGTTTTTGTGCTGGATTTTATGAACGATGAGTTGAGGAGCCTGGACGTAGACTTCCGTATTATTCGTGATGTAAACAACCTGGGAGTCAACGCTACTGTATCTGACCTGGGTGGTAAAGAAGCGATTCGGCAAGCCACGGTGTACTACTCCGACCCGAAAATTCATGCTAACGGTGTGTTCACCACCCGATATCGTTTTAACAACGGGGGAGGATATATCGGCATTGTCAATGCGACTAACCCCTTGTCAGGCAAAACACACCAGGCAATTTTCCCTTTTAGTGTAGGCCAGCCGGATTATGTCCGCTATTTTGTTTACTATGGCTTGCTGTTTGGATTTTGCGGATTGGCTGTATTTTTGTCGGGCCGGAATCGTTTTTTTGCCTTCGAAAAATAGTCAGTGAGTATTCGAAGCCAGGTCTTGCTTCTGGGTGGCGTTGTTTTGTTAATCCTGATGCTGGTCCCGTTTCAATGGTACCCCAAAAGCTGGCGGTTGATTTATGATCAGTGGTTTGGTGCCGTCGAATACATCTCGCCCTCTGACTCTTTGGAACTGGATTCCGTCAAAGTCGCAGAAGATTTTTGTCCACCTGATACAAAAGGCTGGCGCCAGGCTCAAACAATTGCCGGAATCCAAATTGATTCCTCTCCGGTTTGTTCTCCTGATAATCCCTATGCCGTTGCTGCATTTGTGCGAGGCACAGATAAAATGTCAGCTGAACTGCTGATGCAAGCGCGATTGGCGTCGGATGCGGTGGTTAAGGGCAGAGATCTTGACGGCGACGGTGACCCTGACGAAATCCATATTCGCCTCGAGGTTATAGAGCTAAACGGTGCTTCACCCGATACCGAAGAGTTGATGACTCAGTTCGAAATGGCACCGGGGGTCAAGCCTGGCATATGGGTGTTTGCACCTAAATCTGTCGGTATGTCGACAGAAAACTTTGTCTCGAATGTGGCGCACTCGGCTCTGCGGTTGCCATCCCCCGTTATCAGAATTGAGCAGGGCGACGTCGTGTCCATAACACTCGAGAATTCCCATTACATGCCCCACACGATCCACTTCCATGGGGTAGATCATCCTTTTTTAGATGCAGATGGGGAAGGCAACGATGGTGTTCCTGCTACGAGTGAGTTACCGGTAATGCCCGGTTCTTCCAGGACCTATGAAATGCAACCAAGGCACCCGGGTACGATGTTCTACCACTGCCACGTTCAACCGCAAGTTCATGTGATGATGGGATTACAGGGGATGTTTGTTATTGAGGAAAATCGCCCTAACAATCAGGTTCAAACATTCAATATTGGCGCGGGTCTGGTGCGCCACCGCTCAAAAGCTAGCACGGAAAGTTACGATAGAGAATATGACCTCCATTACCAGACACTCCATAGAGAGCTGAGCGAACATGTTCAGTCAAGTAATGATCCACGAGTCGTTTCAAAGTTAATGCATCGGGAGTTCAACCCGGCAACCAGTGACCCGGACTATTTCACACTCAATGGATTGTCTTTCCCTCTCACATTGAGAGAGGCATTGATCGTTACCAGACCGAATGAAAAAGTGAAACTTAGAGTTCTAAATGGCGGCAGCGAAGATATTGCATTGCACACACACGGGCACAAGGTGACGATTTCACATTACGATGGGGTAGAACAAACAGTACAGGCGCGTATCACCCGTGATGTGGTTTCGATTGCGCCCGCTCAACGTCTGGATCTAGTGCTTGATACAACTAATGACGGCCTGCATTCATATGGTGAAGGGGTCTGGCTGATGCATGATCATTATCCGAGAGGGGTCACCACTGACGGTATTGGTCCTGGTGGAAACGTCAGTGCCATCGTTTATGAAAACTTCCTCAGGGAAGACGGTTGGCCGAAAGTTAGCGGCGCTGATCTGGCACCTTATTTTGATGAGAATTTTTATAAAAAGAAAATTCCGGTGTGGCGCGGATATGATCCGGACCTTCGCTTCGCCGAAATGAACAACTCTTTTTTAGTCAAAATGAAACTGGCATCAGCCGCGGCTCTTGGCGGGTTTGCGATGGGGTTACTACTGAATATTCTATTCATACTAGCTGGTCGGCTGCGTGACTGAAATGTCTCACTTGTGCAGGAAGCGACGGTTCTCTCTATTCACGATCTTGCTTCTGTTCGCCAATAGTTTGGTGACATTTGGCCAGGATGGCCCAGACTCCGAGCATCGCGATCATCAGATGTCAAAATCGGGTCAAATGGATACGCCAGAACAAAACCGGATGGATCACCAAAACAATGAGAATGAGTCGATGAACCATGAGATGGACCATAATATGAATGGTGCCATGAACATGGATCATGGCGCGCATCAGCATTCGATGATGGGTATGGTGATGAATGCAAATACGGATCGCCTGCCGGAGGATTGTAGCAGTATCAGCCGAGATTATGAGTTTACGGTTGAAGCTGGAACAGAATTTGCCTTACCGTATTGGGACAATATTTTTGGGATGAGCCAGCACGAATGGCAGGTAGAGCCTTGTAGCAGGGTAACCGTAGTCTTTAAGAATCAGGATCAAATACGTCATCAATGGATGGTTCATGGACTACCTAGGTATATCTATGATCAGGGTATGTTTCATATAGAAGCTATGGGTGGCCAAACATTGAAAGGTACTTTTATTGTGCCTAGCGATGACCGTACATATCTCGTGCACTGTGATGTCGCGCAACACATGGAAAAAGGAATGAAGGGTCAGCTTGTGGTCGGTGCAGGAGACGGTGACTTGTGGAGTATCCCTGGCTTGTCATCACCTTTCGAAAACCACTTACGATTGGACCTGGTATTCATGATATTTGTCATGGCTACGTCTCTGACGTTGACGATATTGCTATTTGGACGACTGCGATCCTGGCATGGGTTTTAGAATAGCCATTAACCATTTTATTTTGATGCTCCTGGGGGCTACCCGGGAACCGAAACATTGTTTACTCAAGGCAAACTGATGCCACAACGAACCGGGTTTCTGCAACGGGTGAGTATACCGGTGATGGTCTATCTCACAATTGCCTTCGCCATCGTTGGGGTCCTGACATATCTGTACCTGGCTTATACATTTAGCGATGAAACGATTGCTGCTGTGGATTTTGTCTATCCATCGACGTACGTTTCTTCCTGTGATTCGTCTCCGGGTATGCCAGTGAATCACAGTCTTCAAAATATCGACGGTACAGTTTCTTATAACGTCACCACTCCCCTGAATTACCGGCGCGATTTTGCGCACCCCCTGCTTATGGTGTGGGCACCTAACGGCTTTAGCGCCTTCATGTCGGAGCGATACACCGGCTTGACGCGCGATGCGACTGAACAGGGATTTGTTGTGGTGCACGCCAGTAGCATCCGACTCGGTTTAAAAAGCATAGAGGTTCTGGGTCAAATACCACTGGCGGTAATGGCGCAATGGTGTATTGATCCTGCACTGGTTTTTTATACGGGCCATTCCGATGGAGGTACCGTTTCCACTGCCCTGACTGTGATGGACGACTTGAGTGTTCATCCGCGAGCGATAGCACCAAGTGCCATGGGAATGCGAGGTCAGGACATGGAGGCATTTAGTTGCCCTGTGCCGACCAGCATTATGCTGATGCATAATCAGGATGACGGCCACTTCCCTGGATTTGGCGCAGATGTGATTAAATGGTGGGCAAAATGTAATCAATGCGCTGCCGGGACAGTACCCACAGTCTTAGGAAACTGTAAGGAATTTGTGGGGTGCGCTGATGGCTCGGTAACCCTCTTATGTGAGCCAGAGGGAAGTCATATGTACTGGCCAGGGCACGAGCTTGATCCCGTCGCATTTTTTGCAGAGATCGTTAACTCATCGCAGCCGGTATCCGCTGAACATTGAAAAGTATCGTATAAAGAAGTAAACCAATGACTAAAAGGAAAAGGAGACAAGACGATGGCTAGTATGCAATCAGATTCAATCAAGGTTTTGTATCGTGGGTGGGTTGAAGCAATGGGGGCTAACCCTGAAATGACCCTCGATGAGATGAGGACATTATTCGATCACTGGGGTGATGTTACCGGAGAACCAGGAGGAGTGGACTATATAGAAGTAGACGCTGGCGGGGTACCGGCGATGTGGGCAATACCCAAGGATTGCAATGAAGATAGAGTGGTGATTTGTACGCATGGTGGTGGCTATGTGGTTGGCTCAATGTACAGCCACCGGAAGGTGTTTGGACATTTAGCGAAAGCAATTGGTTGTCGTGCGTTGATCCTGAACTATCGATGTGCACCTGAATATCCACATCCAGCACCGGTGGAAGACGCAGTTTTGAGTTATCGCTGGTTGCTTGATGATGGCATGAAGCCCGAACATATTTGCACCGCCGGTGATTCAGCAGGTGGTGGTCTTTGCACTACTGTACTTCTAGCGATACGCGACGCAGGCCTGCCAATGCCCGCAGCAGCTATGCCGATGTCTCCCTGGTATGACATGGAGTTGTCCGGCGGTTCACTGATAACAAATGCAGCAAAAGATGAGCTTGTGCAGGAGGGGATACTTGCATCTATGGCCGAGATGTTCCTTGGTAGCGCCTCACCGCAAGACCCCCTTGCAAATCCGCTGTACAACGATTTAGCAGGTTTGCCACCTGTTTACATCCAGGTGGGCGGTGACGAAACATTATTGGATGATGCTGTCCGATTTCTGGATATGGCAAAGGAAGCAGGCGTCGAGGCGAAACTGGAAGTGTTCCCTGAGATGCAGCATGTGTTCCACTTTCTGGCAGGTGCGGCACCAGAAGGTGATGATGCGATTGCTAAATTCGCTGAGTGGGTACGACCAAAATTAGGACTTTGAAGTTAAGAATCTGGTTTGCACGATATCCATTAATCGGCCGGAATCATTGAATGCCTTCACCGGTGAAACCATTAAGGAACTGGAAGACGCAATTCTTGCTACTTATGATGACAGTAGTATTGGCGTAATCGTGCTCACCGGAGTAGGTGAGAGGGCATTCAGTGCGGGTGGCGATGTCAGATGGGAATCATCGGGAGGTCTTGAAGACATAGAATGGCATGTTGGCCGTCATATTGTTGACTGTCCGAAACCGATTATTGCTCGGGTACCAGGTTATGCAATAGGCGGTGGAAATCATCTCGCATATCTCTGCGATTTTACCATTGCAGCAGAACATGCGCGATTCGGTCAAACTGGCCCGCGGGTAGGTTCTCCCGCAACAGGATACCCTGTGTCTCATTCCGCGAACATCCTGGGTCATAAACGTGCACGTGAGATGTGGATGTTATGCCGTCAGTACACTGCGCTACAGATGCTGGAATGGGGGCTTGTGAACGCCGTGGTACCAATGGAAAAGCTGGATTAAGGGGTTGCGAAGTGGTGCGAAGAATTATTGTCATTGAGCCCTTCTTGCCTTCAGGTCGTGAAAAAAGCTTTCCGACTTCAGACGGAACCAATTATGCAAGATTCAATGGCGGACATTGTGAATAGAGAAATCCCAGGTTATCACGAAAGCGGAGAGCAGCAGGAAAGTGCTACGGCGTTTCTGGAAAAACGCCGACCTGATTTCAGCGGATGGCGGTGAGGGTAGAATTTCTCAGCCCCGATGTTGGTTAACTCCTGTTGTGTCGTTATTTGCGGTATTTCAGGGTGCACATTGCGTGTGCATGCCAGGACGAGATTGGCTCAAGTGGCATGCAGATGACCAGGGTCAAGGTTGTATTAAAGTGATCGGTTTATAGTCACTGGCATAGCAGCTACAGCAGGTAGTCATCGAATGCCCAGAATCCTGGTCGTGATAGATCCGTCAGAGAAAGCACACTCTGCCCTTGAACGCTGTCGATCGATACCTCAGTCTGAGGATTTGTTGATACGGGTATGTCTGTTTATTGAAAACGACAGCACTAATTCCCTAATTAAAGAATTCAAGGAGAAATCCGCCTGATGGAAGCAGGAGGTCCAGCCATACCTTGATGAAGGATACGATATCGGTATCGAGGTAGTGGAGTTCGCACGACTCTACGAAACCATAATTGAGACTGCTGAAAATTTCAGGGCAGACTTTGTGATAAAACCGATGCGGTAACATTCCCTTTTTAGCACTGTGGTCCGTACATCAACAGACTGGAATCTAATTCGCCATTGCCCTTTGCCTCTGTTACTCGTCAACCACACAGTCGCCGATATAAGTAGGAAGCCGATGTTGGCAGCAGTCGATTTGCTGACCGAAGATGCGCGCCACAAGAAATTGAACGACGTAGTTTTACAGCAGGCTGACACGGTGGCTAAGCTTGTTGGTACCGATTTTAGTATCGTTAGTGCATATCAGTTAACTCGTCACATAAAAACACCGGGTTCGCTCAGTGATAGTTCATGCGTGGCACGAGAGCGAATAAAGAAAAGCCGGACTGTAGTTCAAGCCCTGGTTGAACCCTACGACGTTCCTGATAGCGGAATCAATATAGAGCAAGGGGTTGCTGCTGATGTTATCAACGAGGTTGCCAACAGATCAGGCGCAGGAATGATCGTTATCGGTACCGTCGCTCGGACGGGGATTGGTGGCAGCTTGTTCGGTAACACAGCGGAAGGTGTGCTGGAGGGCGCTTCTGCTAACGTTTTAATCGTCAAATTACCGAATTTTGACGACTAATAGTGCCGCAGGGCCTATCCGGAATTTATAAGCAGATGAACGCATGTCTAACTGTTCTAAATGGGTGAGTGAGATCTTATATTCTTTCTACAATGCCTATTTAAATCTTGGTGGGCGTTTTTCCCGAAAAGCATTCACTCCTTCCTGAGCATCATCATCAAGAAACAAAAATGGCATCACGTCCTTGGCGTAGGTGATATCTGCTCCCCCAAGCTCGCGGTTATAGACCGACTTTGCGTAGCGGATCGCCATTTGTGGTTTGCTGGATAGCTTGTCTGCCAGATCAAATGCCTGCTTCAGTAGTTGATCGTGCGGTACGACCTTGAGAACCAAACCGAGTTCTTTGGCTTCCTGTGCAGATATGGGTTCTCCTAGCATACTCAGGTATTTTGCCATCTGACGGCCCACCAGTTCAGCTAACCGGACGATAGCAAAACCAGGGAGCAGCCCAAGCTTAATTTCAGGTACACCGAATTTCGCTTTCTCAGACGCAATAATGAAATCAGAAGCAATAGATATCTCGAACCCGCCACCAAATGCATAACCATTAACGGCCGCAATGACTGGTTTTGTGACTTGTTCAGGCATTGCGAGTACGTCGAGCACCTTGTCGATAAATGACTTTACAAAAGTGGTGTTGAATTCGAAGCCGCTGATATCTGCTCCTGCACAGAATGACTTATCACCAGCCCCTGTAATTACAATGACTCGTACGTTCGGGTCGTCTTCTGCCTGTTGGAGTGCCGTGATAAAGCCACTACGAATACCTGGGCTCAGGGCATTGAGTTTTTCTGGCTCATCCAGGGTTACCAGTGCGGTATTGTCTATGACTTCGTATTCAACACTATCGAAACGCATAATTAAATCCTCATCAACATGCCCGACATTATATCTCAACAGATATACCTAAGAAAACGTCGAAAGGTTTGTTGTTTTGATGATCGTTCAAGCTATCATCGGAACAAGTTCTGGTGTAGAAAATAATATGAATTTGATTGCTCAAGGCGGACCTGTTGTGCTTGTCCTTATTGGACTTTCCGTCATCGGTTTAACCATCGTGCTATACAAATTATTGCAGTATCGAAGCTATTTTGGGAACTGGGCGAAGGACATTGACCTGGCCATTGATGATTGGGCGAATGGGGAAGTCCAATCTGCACTAACGGCCCTTAAAAAGAACCAATCTGCCTATGCGGCGATATTTTACAATGGTGTCTTGTGGCTATCTGAAAACAAGGATAGCGAACCTAAAATTAGGGAAGAGCTTTCGCGGCAGGGTCAAAAACTTATAAGCCGTATTAATAGCCTCAATACTTTCATTGAACTGATAGCTTATCTTTCGCCGATGCTGGGTTTGTTGGGCACTGTTCTGGGGATGATTGATGTATTTCGTGGCTTGTCGAATGGCACTGGTGGCGCCGATGCTGGCATGCTCGCTGGAGGGATCTGGATAGCACTGCTGACCACCGCCGTGGGATTGACCGTTGCGATACCATTCGCAATGATTCATGCCGTGCTGGAAAGCAAAGCTGCCGGTATTCGATTGAGTCTTGAAGATCAGTTGACACGTCTGTTTACTGCCAGATTGACCGTCAACGTCCACTAATAACCTGATTACAATACGTGAAAATCGATTCTCAACGGAAGAAATTTGTAAGGAGAATAAGCCTTACCCCACTGGCTGACCTGGTTTTTATTCTGCTTGTTTTCTTTATTCTTGAAACCAGTTTCTTACGGTACCGAGAAATAAGTCTTAATCCGGTAACATCGGAGAGCGCCGGTGACAGCGCAGGGAATCTTCTGTCGATTGAGTTGTTTGCGCAAGGTAGCCTGTGGGTTCAGGGAGAGGTTGTTAACCTGAATAATTTCAACCGGTATCTTGATGACAAGCACTTTAATGAGAGTATGGCAGTGAGTATAGCCCTGCAAGAGAAAGTTACTTTGCAATTACTGGTCGACGTCATGGATCAGCTGAAGTCTCATGGTTTGGTAAGAATACAAATTTCGTCCTTGATCGATGAGGATGCTCATTAGATTAGATCGCGCGGATGTCTGTTAATGTTCAATTTTGGTGAAAATGATAAACCGGTGGTACGCCTTGAAGGCAATATGATTCCAGTTGTCAGTATGACTTTTCTGTTGTTGTTGTTCTTCATTGTCGCAGGGAGTTTATCGAACGATCTGAGCCAGGATATTCATCCGCCGCGCTCGATCAGTGAAGAGCAAATGCAGGTAGATGATGTTGAGCTGATATTGACCCTGGACGGAATCATTATTTGGGAAAATAAGAAAACATCAATTTCTTCGTGGGCGGCAGGGTTTCGCGCCGATGGTTTAACAATCCCTGCCAGAGTGCGGTTGCGGGCCGATAGTGCGACTTCTGCAACGCTTTTTATGCCAATACTTGAAGACTTGAAGAATGTGAATGTTGATGAGGTTGTGCTGGTTACGATTGACAGTGATGACCTGTTGTAACACGGACCTAAAGTGATTTTTCGTCAAAACAAGTTGAGGTCAATAATAATCTGGTGCAGCCTGTTAACGGTTTCGATTGTTATCCATTTTATCTTGTCCTGGTATGCCTCTCCGGCAATTCTGCGCCCCGATACTTTGGTCTCGCAGGATGAAATCGAAACCCTGTTACAACTAGTAGAGAAGCCAGAACGGGAGTCGCTGCTATTTGAAGAAAGCATTGATTTTGAACCACCCCCGGTGCTTGTCCCTACATCAGCAGTGGCACCGCCTCCCCCGAATGTAAACCTGGCGATGCAAGCTGCAGCGGGTGGGAACTCGCCTGGAAGAATACTTGTGCCCGTTCTAGCCGATGTACCCGTAACGGCGGGGAAAGGTGCTGCTGGTTTCGGCAGTGGCACGGGATTGGGATCGAGCAATTCTGCTAACCAATTCGCAGCGTACGTCGAGAGTCTTCGCGAAACTGGTCTGGATGTGGTCTTTGTGGTCGATACGACTGGCTCCATGGACTGGGTTCTCTCAGAAGTTAACACAAGAATTGTGGATATAGTCGATACCGTGAGAATGCTGGTTCCGGTGGCAAGGTTTGGTGTGGTCGCCTATCGAGACCAGGGTGAACCGGAATATGTCACCAGGTTGCAAACGCTCACTTTTAGTCTCGGCAAATTGTCCACTTTCCTTTCGATGCTTACGGCCCGAGGAGGTGGTAGTTACCAGGAGGCTGTGTATGAAGGGGTTCTACTAGCCGTTGAAAAAGGCGGTTGGCGACTCGGTGCGAAGAAAGTAATCGTTGTTATTGGCGACGGCCCACCACACAAAAATTCGTTCGCCCGACTGCTGGCAGTTAGCCGGAAATTCGCACAGGATCATGGCCAGATATCGGTTCTTGACGTAGGTTCTGATGCAAATCCTGCGGTCATAGAAGCCAGGCTCGGCCGAACCGTTAATCGAGCGCTTTACACTGAAAAACCGATGCTGGACTATCAGCTACTTGCCGAGGCAGGAGGTGGAGTTGCGTCAACCCTCGATGGTGATGTTGAAATAACCAGGCAATTAGTTTCGCTGATCATGGGAGGCCAGTTCTCCCAGGAAATGGCGCTACTGATGGAGGGTCTATAGTAGTGCGATACATTTTCGGAATTTTATTGCTGCAGGCCATCAGTATGCAGGCCTTGTGCGATGAAACTGTACAGACCGGAATCGAATCTCTGCAGCAGTATGCAGCAAGAGATATCGGTGACCTGAGTGTCGATGATTTCGTACAGATTGCCGACTATTTTGGGGACATGGTGGTGCAAACAAGGGAGCTTGAAGACAGCGTTGCTGTTTTGTTTCAGTTGCTGGATTCTGCCGAAGACTTTCGTCGTCTGTGCCGTAGTAAAATTCGTGCGCTAGAGCGGGCCACAATGGATGATGAAACCCGGCTTGAAAAATTATACCGCTCGGATCTTTGGCACGATATTAACTATTCGTTGTCAGCCTTTGGTTACTGGGAATCGTGGGTTCTATTAGGTATCGCTGGAAATAAATCGGGCAATGATGACCAGGCTGGTTGGCTGAACCGGGCTGAGAGTGGTTTTCAGTCGTCGTCCGTGCACATTTTATATCCTGGTGTCGTTTATGGAAGCTGGCTTGGGATGGGCTATGTTGCGCGTAAGCGAGGTGACGAAGAATTGGCCAGTCAGCGTTTCGAGCGACTCGTGCAGGCGCTGGTTAATGATCCGTCGAATCCAGCCAGAGAGGTCGCTGAAACAGAGTTGTCATTGATGGCAATTCGACGTGGCGAACGGGAAATAGATGAAACAGGGCAGGCGCCGCCGCTGACAAGATTAAATTCCGTCATATACATAGAAGAGGCGTTTATGTTGCTGCAGCAGCAGCGAGAAACCGGAACCGGTGGCATTGCCGCAGCGACAAGGCTCAAACAGCTGATAGCCGGTGGCTACCTTGATGACAGCCTGGTTACCAGAATTCTCTCCTATCTCGGAGAAATTGTGGGTCATGATCTGGGGTTGTTCTCGCTGTGTGTCGATGCCGAGTACGCATATGGTTATGAGCGTTATAACACCACTGTGCTCAAGTATCGGGAATTTGAAGAGAAAGGTGGACCGCACAAACTGATTTCCGTGCCGATATTGCAATATCACTACACGGTGGCGTTGCTGAAAATTGGTCAGTTTCGTGCAGCTCAGGAAGAATTGGAAAAGCTGGCCAACAAAAGTCAAATGCCTGACCAGGTAGTGGCAGCGCTGCCTGGGCTTTCTCTGCGGGTAGCGCAGGCTTTGTATGATCAGCGGGATGATGTACCAAATCGTGCGCGTTTGCTTGATGCAGCGACAAATCTTATTGACCTGAACCCTGGTGACCCTGCAACGAGCATTGCCCATCTGCTTTTAAGCAGACTGACGCTCGATCCTGTTCGCGCACGGCATCACCTTGACCAGGCTAGATTGGATTCCAAGCTGAAAAAATCTATAGCGTTATCCCAGGTCAATAAGGCCATTGCTGGCTTTAATCTTTCTCTGACAGCAAGAGATGTCGCTGCGCAAAGGCAGTATGCCCAAGAAACATTGCAAAACCTGGATGAGCTCTCTCGTCAGATTCGAACTGAACAATGGGCCCGCGCTGTGTCTATTCAGATGCAGACAGTGCTCGGGAAGGATTTACTCATAGTACTGGCTGAGATTGAAGAATTGTATCTGGAACAGGACCTTGATCCGCCCGTGCAACTGCAACCAGATGTTCTACGATTGCTAATGTGGTCGAAACTCCGGCTACTTGATAAATTGGACCGGAAGCAATTGTTGCTTTTTATTGAACAAATTTCAGTGCCGGGCGTCGAAGGGTTTGTGCAACGCCTGATATATCAATTTTTACTTGAAAAAGAAGAGCTTGGTCAATTGTTGTTACTTCCAGAGATGCTGGAAGCATTCTATCCTGCTCTTGCCGGAAAAACCCAGGACCAGCGTCAACTTCGTTTGTTGGAAATTCGAGTCAGGGCTGCGAGCGATCAACCTGAGAAGGCTTTCCTGCTGGCTAAGAAAATGACCCAGGAGTTTGCGGGTTCTGGTGATGCATGGATAGCATATGCGTCTTCTGCCGAGGCCGTGGGTGAGCTACTAACAGCTGAACGGGCTTGGGGCAAGATAGAGGATTCTGTGCCCATTGGGGCACCGCGCTGGCGGAGCGCGGTTTTTCGCAGGATCATTCTGCTCGCTGTACTCGGGGATAGAAATACAGAATTGTGTGATCTAGTGCACACCGCCCAACAGTATCGCCATCTGGTCACCGCTCAGGAACGCAGCGACCTGGAAAATCGAGCTACACAGCACCATTGCCTATGAAGCTCTTGTTCGTGGCTCACTCGGCTGTTGCGACCCGCGCTCTCTCAATAACGTATTGACGAATATCTTCAACCTTTTCCGGTGTGAGTACTGAGGAAAAACCGGGCATACCTGAAGCTGAAAGCGCACCATTGAGGACTATCTCGTTCCAGGCTTCTGGAACATCGCGACTTGCAGCAGCTCTCAAGTCAGGAAGGAGCCCCGCCTTAGCACCGTCGGCATGGCACATAAAGCACCGCTGGTGAAATTGCTGGCGCCCGTCGGCGATTTGCTCAGCGCTCGCACTTGAAGCCTTAGGGGCTGGAATAACCAGTGCTGCCTGCACTACACCCGGTAACGATTCATCACCGTTTAATTTAAAAGTTAGAACGCGGCTTACGGGGGGACGTTTTTCGACAACCAGCCCGTAGATTGTGCCCCAGCCGACGGTTACAGAAACGTATTGCTCTCCATCAATAGCATAACTGACAGGTCCTGCCACTACCCCAGTTTGTGATTGCATACTCCAAAGCTGGTCTCCATTGTCTGCACGATAAGCGACAAACTCCCCTTTGATATTTCCCTGGAATATGAGGTTCCCCGCCGTAGACAGAATGCCGCCATTCCATGGGCCCGGATGCTCAATGGCAAAAACACGCTTGTTCGTTACGGGATCCCAAGCCAGCAGTCGGCCTTTGATCAGTTCATCGACTTGTTTTGCAGCCGCAGGGTCATCTGGAGTTGCCGATAAAGAGAAATCGATGGCCAGATTCCACTCACCTGGGGAGTATTTGTAATTTATGTCTTTACCATAGATAAAAGGTAGTTCTTGAGCGGACACATAAGCCAGGCCGGTTTGTGGGCTATAGGACATTGGATGCCAATTGTGGCCGCCAAAAGGACCAGGAAACTGCAGAAAGGGCTGTTCGGGATCCGGGTATCGGGCACCTTCGGCTTCGATGGGCCGTCCGGACGCAATATCCACCCCAGTGGACCAGGTGACTGGAACGTAGTTGTCCGCTGAAATTAGTTTTCCTGTTTTCCTGTCCAGAACGTAGAAATAGCCATTTTTTGGCGCCTGCATGAGAACCTTACGTTGGCTACCCTCTATTTCAATGTCAGCAAGAATGATCGATTGGGTTGCTGTGAAGTCCCAGGTATCACCAGGTGTCGTCTGATAGTGCCATACGTATTTACCGGTATCGGGATTGAGCGCTACAATTGACGAGAGAAACAGATTGTCACCGCCACCTGGACTGCGTTTATCACGATCCCAGGGTGAACCGTTGCCGACCCCTATATACAACAAGTTAAGCTCTGGATCATACGCCATGGCATCCCAGGGTGTGCCACCACCACCCGCTAGCCACCATTGTCCGTTCCAGGTTTCTGCGGCCATTTCCTGCGTATCATCCTCAAAACCATCGGCAGGGTTACCCGGCACAGTGTAAAAGCGCCATAGTTGCTCGCCGTTCACTGCATCATAAGCGGTTACATATCCTCGTACGCCATATTCAGCACCACCATTTCCGATTATCACTTTACCATTGACCACTCTCGGTGCACCGGTAATTGTGTACGGTTTGGATCGGTCTATGGTGCTAACAGACCAGGATTCTTCACCTGTTGCCGCGTCTATTGCTATTAAGCGGCCATCAATAGTTCCCACATAGACCATGTTCCCCCAGGCAGCGACCCCGCGGTTAACAACATCACAGCACGCGTAGCGGCCCCAGGCCCTTGGAACTTCAGGATCATACACCCAGAGCTCTTCCCCTGACTTGGCGTCAATCGCATACACGATGGACCAGCCTGAGGTGGTATACATGCGGCCATCGATAACTATTGAAGTTGCCTCCATACCGCGTCTTATAGGGATGTCGTAATACCAGGCGAGCCCGAGTTTGGAAACATTGTCATCATTAATTTGATCGAGAGGACTGAATCTTTGTTCTGAATAAGTGCGTCCGTGCGAGAGCCAGTTTTGTGGCTCATCATCGGCATTGATAATACGTTCCGCAGTAATGAGCGACGGATTGGTTGACACCTCGCTTGTCATCGAGTCGTCTTCATCCACCGGTGTTTCATTTTCGGGCGAGCATCCGATGAGGCATAACAAAACTAGAAATTTAGGGAGATTGTTTAAGATGGACATCATGGGTTTCCTCAAAGGATTTATCCTTATGGCTATTTGGCCTGGTTGATTATCTGAACCTGGGTGAATTCGTGCAGACCTTCCTGAGCGAACTCGACACCTATACCGGATTGCTTTGCACCACCAAATGGGACATTGGGGCCAAAGTCCAGGTGGGTATTGATCCAGACTGTTCCGCTTTCAACCTGCATGGCAATTTCTTTGGCTCTATCCAGGTCGTCAGACCAGACAGAAGCACCCAAGCCAAACTCTAATCCATTAGCACTGCCAACAATATCGTCATTATCTGCATACTTGATAACGGGCATAATCGGGCCGAACTGTTCTTCATCAACAATTTCGTCCCCATCTTTTACGTCACGGACAATGGTTGGGTTTATAAAATACCCTTTTGTGTCCGGAACATCGCCGCCTGCAATCACAGTTCCCGCAGTTTTTGCGTTCTCCAAAAATCCTTTTACCTTTTCGTATTGCATCTTGTTATTAAGGGGGCCTATTTCAGTACCCTGGTTTGAGCCATCACCAACTACCGCCGCATTTGCCAGAGTGGCTAGCTCATCACACATTTCGTCATAGATGCTCTCGTGCACATAAGTTCTCTTCAGTGCCAAACACACCTGTCCGCAGTTCATAAATGCGGCGCCGTATAATTTCGCGGCAGTTTCCTTAACATTAACGTCGGGAAGCACGATCCCTGGATCGTTACCCCCTAACTCCAGTGTTAAACGCTTCAGGGTATTTGACGCGCTAGCCATAACTTTCTTGCCGGTGGCCGAGGAACCTGTAAATGAAACTTTCGCGATATTGGGGTGGCTGGTTAAATAGTCGCCCAGTTCATTTTCGTCATTGACTGTATTTACCACTCCCGCCGGTAAAACACTCGCGCAGATTTCAGCGAACTTGGCAGTTGAAATGGGTGTAGTAGGAGATGCCTTAATCACAACTGCATTCCCCGCCAGAATTGCAAGGGGTGCCTTAAAAGCAATGATCAATAATGGAAAGTTCCATGGGATTATGCATGCAACAACACCTAGTGGTTTTCGATGTAGTTCGACTCGTTTAGATTCGTCATCCTGCAAGACCTCCATTGGTAGATCCATGGTGGCAAAATGTCGGATAAAGGCTTCGGTATACATCACCTCGGCTGCGGCTTCTGTGGATGGCTTTCCCTGTTCCTGGGTTAGCGTACGGGCAATATCATCGGCGTTTTCGTTGAGCCCGTCTGCGATTTTGCTTAATGCTGCCTGGCGCTCGGAAATTGAAGTTTTTGCCCAAAGTAATTGCGCCGCTTTAGCGGAGTCAATGGCCGCATCTACCTGGGCCTTATCTGATTTTGCGATGGTTGCAAATACTTCTTCAGTTGCCGGATTGATGACGTCCATTTCTGAGGCGCCATCCACTGCATTTCCATCGATCCATAATTTAAAGTCTGACATTTTCACTCCTGATGTTCGGTGTAGTTGCGTGTTCAGAGACCCGATGCGGTTGTGATTGCCCTGGTTTGAACCGGGTTCCATTGGTGAAGGCTCATGCATTCTTCCAGGAGACTTGTAACTCGACCCTGGCCACGAGATGGTCTTATGTCTTTAAAACGGGCATTGATAATGTAGCATGAATTCTGCGCTTGTTGTTGGCGTATTTAGGAGGCAACTTGCTGGTACTGCAACAACAATGAACGACGCACTACATTTTCCGGAGGCGTTTTCCTATGGCAGATTAGAGCGCACAGATCTGTGTCGTCGAGTTTTGTAGCTGTGCCGTTGTTGTCCACAATGCAATGCGAAACGGTCGCTCATGTTGCATCGACCGCTCGCTGCCCGGTCGGCTTCTCCACATTCAAACCGCGGAGGTTGCATGCAGAACCACAGGTTCTACGACCATCGCAAGAAAGTCGCTAAAGTTGTCCCTTAGTAAACTTTAACCAGGAGTCTCTGGCGTGATTTCTGTCCCCTTTGCAAGTGAAGTCCTGCGGGTCATGGGAATGAGGTCTCCGGCCAGTCGCATTGCGCCGACTTGCATAATAGTTTCATTTACTGCTTTCGAATGGGGTCGTTCCGAAATCGCATCAAACCACTGTTTGATTCTGGGGTGCTGTTGCCAGTCCGCATCAACCAGAATGTCACCAGCGACATGGGAAACGAACTCATGGTAGCCTTGCAAATCTGCAAAGCTAATCTCGTTCGCACAAAGATAATTGTGTTTAGTGAGCCAGACTTCCAGAAGTGCCATTGACTCATAAAGAGTATATTTTCCTTTTTCTATCTCTTTGGAATAGTCCCGTTTCCCCCAAATACATTCAGCAAAGTGTGTGTAAAAAAACGCCCCGGCACCGCGGCGAAGAAAAGTGGAATGCCAGTGTAAATACTGTTGCACACTAGCTCTTTGCTGCACGGTGGCCCCGAACCAATGGTCGGGTATATTATATTTTTCGCTTAGGTAGAAGCCTATAGCGGCACTTTCCCAAACAACAAAATCTCCGTCGCAGAGAATCGGCACCTGGCCCGTTGGGTTGTATTTTTCTTTGAAACTCTGTTGCTCGTTGTCCCCATCCATGAGGTTTACGACTTCTTCTTCAAATGGGATGCCGGTTTCGAGTAAAAGCTGGAGAACAGCCCTGCATGGTTGAGAAGTGGGGTGGTGAAGAAAACGAATTGTTGAACTCATAAAATCTCTCCATTTCACATAAGAACTAGTCTTCTACAATGCTTTATTCTCGTCAAGTGCGGTCAAATATTATCTAATTTGGTGAAAGAGAAAGGCACAAGGTCACTCACCCTGAGTTTTTGATTTTGTAGTGAATGTCATTTTTATTGTGGGTGCCAGCTATGTCAAAGGTACAATCTTGTAGCGGCGATTGGTGAGGAAGGTGTATAGTCTTGCCGAAACTTCAGAGCCTGTTGTCATGCATTTACCAATGAATCGGTCGGAAGTGACAGAAACCTGGCTTCTGGACACTCTTTCTGTCCTGCAGGAATTCTTGGCAGATCCAGTAGATTCAATCCGCCTCGAACCTATGAACGACGGCATTGGTCAGCTCAGCATAATGGTTATCGCAGACCTCGTCCTTGTTTCCGGCAAGAAACTTCAGCTCATCATCAAACTACAGACTGATGTTCCCAGTATGCATGACATAGGTCTGCGCTACGGGTACTACGAAAATGAAGTGAATTTCTACAGGTTTTTTTCCGATAAAGTGCCAATGCGGACACCTACAGTGTTCGTTGCAGAGTTTGATCGAGCAGCCGGACGCGTTCTTCTCATTATGGAAAGTTTTTCAGGGTGGCACTCGCAAGATCAGGTAAAAGGGGCCTCTCTTGAACAGATCACAACGGCTACAAGATCGCTTGCTGGCCTGACAGCGGCTTTCTGGAATACTCCGTTGCAAGAAGAACACTCGTGGATTCATAGCCTGACATCAGAGGTTTTTAGCAATATTGCAAATGACTACCGCGAATCGGTAGAGGAAGCGTTAAACAGGCTGAATGGGTCGTTACCAGAGAGTGCAGCTGCAAATGCTCGCAAAATTGGCGGTTGTTTCGATGACCTGATCATTCGATTAAGCGAAGGCAACCAGGCGCTTGCGCATTGGGATTATCGCGTTGAAAATTTCTTCTACGGTCCAAATAGTGAATTTGTTGTTATCGACTGGCAATTGATGATGATGACCCGTCCCGCGGCTGACCTGGCGTATCTTTTAGGTACTAATATTGACCCTGAGTTGCGACGTAGCTCTGAAAACGAATTAATGGAAATCTACCTTGAGGAACTTGCCAGACATGGCGTCACGGACTATTCCAGGATGCAGCTTGAGCAGGATTACAGGCTGGGAATGTTGGGTGCCAGTGGTATTCCAATTATCGGTGGGGCTGGTGTTGACAGGACAAACGCGCGAAGTAGTTCGCTTTTTCAGGCAATGGGCGGCAGGTTGTTCCAGGCTATCGAAGACTGGGATGCGATGGCGTTGTTGACTGATTAAAATTTGAGGTTTTTGTCGCGGGTAATCCTACGGGTACGCATTGACTGAAACAAGGCTGGCGATCATAAGCTAACAGG
>DTZW01000474.1 GCA_012961165.1 Gammaproteobacteria bacterium
TAGCCAACCCTAAAACATTCGCGGATAAACAGCCAAATCAACTTTGCGCGGAACAAAAATCTTTTCAGTGATCAACCCGGCCGCCTGTAAGACAGTAGATCATTGGCTAATCAGACATTGACCATCCTCTACCGAAAAACTACACCACGGGCTTCTTTTCGCAAAAAAACCCAATCAAGATATTTTTGAAATCCGGGATAAATGCGGTTTAAACTGCCTATCTTCCCAAGCAAAGAACGTTTGGGCCCTGTTTAAGTCTAATCTAACCAATACTAGATCACATTTCGAGAACGCAAGCCTGCTATCTGCTCATCAGTGTATCCCTGCGTCCTGAGCAGCGCGTCAGTATGCTGGCCGAGTTCCGGTACTTGTGCAGAGGGGGTCAGTGGTGTCGCGCTCATTCTGATAGGTGTGCCGACGATAGGTATCGTTTCACCCCTCTCATCAATTGCCTCCTGAAAGTAACCATTTATCCACGCTCCCTGATCGGCTACTGTACCTGCATAGTCCCTAACCGGCGCATAACGCACACCCATTTCACGAAGTACCGAGCACCATTGCTCAGTTGTCTTTTCTTTGAAAACAGGATTAAGACGTTCAAATAGTTCGGTCAGATCTTCACGACTTGCCAGTAAACCCAGAAACCGATCATCCAGCGCTAACTCGGGCTGACCCATAGCAATGAAAAATGCATCACGGCTATCCGGAGGTACGCCAATCACACCAATCCATCCATCACGGGTCTCAAAAATACCATAGACCCCACGCAACAAAGGATGGCTGAAATGTCCTCTGCCAGGCACCTCATTGGTCATCAGGTAATGAGTATATTCTGAAGCCTGGGCCCAGATCTGACCGCCTAACAAAGATCCTTCTATTTTCTGGCCCTGGCCACTTCTCTCTCGATAGTACAAAGCCGCAAGAATGCCGCTCAAAAGATTCTGCGAACCAATATGGTCAGCTATAGTCACGCCCACGGGTGAATAGGGAGATCCGTCATAGCCGATGGTACTGATCAAGCCACCAGCACACTGACCAGCAAGGTCAGCACCTTCCTGGTCAGCGTCCGGGCCATCAGGTCCGAAAGTACTCCCAGCGGCCCAGATGATACCGGCATTGAGTTCCTGTAGATCCTCGAACCCCAATCCCCATTCTTCCATGGTACCGGGCTTAAAATTACTGATTATGATATCGGTGCTCGAAACCATCTCCTTAAAGATCCCCGCGCCTTCCGGTGTTCGCAGGTCAAGGGTCATACATTGCTTGCCACGATTACAAGCAACATAATAGGCGTTTCGATTATCCTCTGGTGAACAATGTATCCAACGAGACAAATCACCCACCATGGGCAACTCAATTTTGATGACCTGCGCTCCCATGTCGGCAAGCGTAGCACCCGCCTGAGGTCCCTGAACTAATTGGCCAACATCGATTACCCTGATACCCTCAAGTGCTTTGTTCATAAAATACGCTCTTCAACCTGTGTTACTTAAACGTGTTTCGACATACGTCATTTAGATGTTCACCCCGGCAGTCTGTAAGCCATCAGGCCAGCACCACTAGAGTCATTGACCATCAAAAGAATCACCATATCACGGTGTATTAGCTCGGGGCTGCCATCAGTACAACTCAAAGATGAGAAAGCTCATCGTTCCAAAGAGCCGCAAAACAGTGAAGCGAAGAGAGGATAGCAAAACACACAAATCGGTAGAAGAACTTGCGAGTCAGGTCGAACTTATTGCGCCTCTAACCTGGGCTCAACGACTCAAAAGAGTGTTTGAACGGGCAACAGCTAGCCAATCCCTAAAACATTCGCGGATAAACAGCCAAATCAACTTTGCGCGGAACAAAAATCTTTTATGTGATCAACCTGCCCGCCTGTAAGACAGTGGATCATTGGCTTATCAGACATTGGCCATCCGCTACCGAAAAACTACCCCACGGACTTCTTTTCGCAAAAAACCCCAATCAAGATGCTTTTGAAATCCGCGGTAAATGCGATTTAAACTTCCTATCCTCTCATGATTTTTTGCCGTTCATCGCCAACGATTCCGCCGCCAATGATGACGACATCCGCACGATCCGGAATGTCTTTTTAGATCGCTAGGGGCTGAGCCCACGTGTTCGAAACGGTGTTTTGATTTTCGTCGATCATTGCACTCACATCACACAGCCCAGGGACACTCGGATGGCCTCGCCGCTAACGCCGCTTGCCTCATCGGAGGCAAGAAAGGCAATCATTGCCGCAACCTCATCGGGCGTTGCCACCCGGCCTGCACGATAGAGGGAGGCGCGCTCCTGCCAAACCTGCTCAGTACTAACATTTCGCTCCAGCGCCTCGGCGGCAGCGTGTTTCTCCGCCATTTCTGTGCGCACCCAGCCAGGTAGTACTGCGTTCGACGTGACACCAAACTCACCGCAGTCCTCAGCCACGGACTGCATCAGCCCCAACAGGCCAGCCTTTGAGCTGTTGTAGGCGCTGCCGGCATATTCGGCGGCTTTGGCGGCCGTTGAGCTTGTAAAGACCACTCGTCCGTGGCGACGCTTGACCATACCCTTCGTAACGAGTCGTGACAGATAAAACGGCGCGTCGAGATTGATGCGCATCATGGTTTCCCAGGTTTTGATTTCCTGTTCCCAGATGACAACCTCATGTGCAGACCCGAGGCCATGATTACAAACCAGGATATCGACCGGTCCGACGTTACTCTCCGCATCCTGCACGGCCTTCTCGCAGCCCTCGGGCGAGGCAAGATCAGCAACAACGTAGCCATGACCGGCAGCTTTTAGCTCTGCCTCGCTGCGGGCAACACAAATGACTTTCGCGCCGCGCTCCGCCAGAAGATTTGCGGTTGCAAGACCAATACCTCGGCCACCACCGGTTACCATCGCAACCCTGTTCTCCACACCTGCCATCGCGCTTCCACCTTGTATTGATTGTGGTGATTATCATCCACACCGACCCTGTTATGCTACGCCGATGCAACCACACGTCTACTTTCATCTTGATGGAACCCTGACCGACCCTTTCGAGGGCATATCCAAATGCATACTCTATGCAGTTGAAAAACTCGGTTTCCCGGCATCGTCAGGACAACACCTGCAAAGCTGCATCGGGCCACCACTGTATGATACGTTTCCGGATATGGTCGGTGATCGCAAGCACGACTTGCTGGGCGCCGTTGCTAATGACATTAAGCCCTTGGGCGTTTCTTACGGTTACGGTTCGGTTGACGAACTCCATAACGCAGGGGTTGCCGAAATTGCACACGCGACCAACGATCTGGGCAATATTATTGCGCGTTGGTTGTCCTGATGGACGTATCCAATTGGAGAACCCGATGAATCGCGTTGCTGTCATTACCCTCGGCTCACTGCTGGTCACCGCTTGCGGTCAATCCGAGTCTCCTGCGCCCCCGATGCCCGCGGACCGTATCATCCACTGCGGCGCAATGATTGATGGCGTATCAAACGAGGTGTTATCACAGCGTTCAATCGTCATTCGCGACCATCGTATTACCCAAATCAGCAGTGAATCTCCGGCACAGGTGGTCGATGCAGAGATCCTCGACCTCAGTGACTACACATGCCTGCCTGGGTTAATCGATATGCATGTCCACGTCGATGGTATTCCTGAGGATTTCGACGACTACACGATATATCTCAGACGCACACCCGAGGAAGCAAAGGCGCTTGCAGCGAAACTCGGCAAGATCATCCTCGATTCCGGGTTTACCACGGTGCGAAATGTCGGCACCTACCAGGCGTGGGTAGCAAGAGACCTTCGCGACCAGATCGACGCAGGCGATGTTATCGGCCCGCGCATTCGATTCGCGGGTCCTTATCTGACAATCCCGCACGGCGGCGGTGACATGTATATACCGGGCGTCGACGACAGCGAGATCCCGGATAGCTTCCGCATGGGCGTTGCGCGCGGTGCCGATGAGTTCCGCGCAGCGGCAAAGGCCAACGTTGACGGCGGCGCCGACTTCTTAAAGATCATCGCCTCCGGTGCCGTGTTCGGCTACGGCGGTGTACCCGGCGCACCGGAAATGACGCCCGAGGAGATTCAGGCCGTGGTCGATGTCGCGAAGGCCGCCGGCATCAAGGTCACCGCCCATGCGCACAGCGCCGAGTCCATTAAGGATGCGATTCTAGCGGGTGTTGATTCCATCGAGCACGCATCGCTCGGCGATGACGAGTCCATAGCACTAGCCATCGAACACGATGTCGCATTTTCAATGGATGTCTACAACGGCACCTATACGGCGGAAGTCGGAGAAGCACACGGCTACGCCGCAGAATTCATGCAGAAAAATGAGGACACGACGGAAGCACAACGTGTCGTCTTCAGAAAGGCGCTAGACGCAGGTGTGACATTGATGTTTGGCACCGATCTCGGTGTTCTGCCGCATCATCTCGGCGCGAAGCAATTCGCAGAGATGGTCAAGCACGGTATGGATCCGATGCACGTCATTCAGTCAGCGACTTCAATTCCGGCAAATCACATGGGACTGGAATCCGATGTTGGGGCGCTTATAGCCGGCCGCTACGCAGACATCGTTGCTGTACGCGGCAATCCTGCTGACGACATTACCTTACTTCAGAACGTCAGTTTTGTGATTAAGGGTGGTGAAGTGATCAATCGTCAGCGCGAGCCAACCACGACGGATGCTCATACAGAGTAACCTCGACCGAAAAACTACGCCACGGGCTTCTTTTCGCAAAAAAACCCAATCAAGATACTTTTGAAATCCGGGTTAAATGCGGTTTAAACTTCCTATCCTCAGGTCGACGGTTCGATCCCGTCTAGCTCCACCAGAATTTCCTTTTCTATCAATATCTTACACATCACCACTTCAACACAATAAGCGCTGGTTTGAGTACCGGGTTACTCAGGGTTACCTTTTGTGGCATTTTGTTGGCTTTTACTGATCTTACTGACAAGCATGAGCCAACGCTGGGTCCGGATGGCGCATTCAAGAGCGACATTGGGTGACCTGTCTGCTTTTTGAAACACTTGAAACAGCCCATTGATTCCTACAGCATTGAACTAAGGAGGATCTTTTTTCGCGGGCGTTGGAATTCTCGCGTATTTCAATCGGCGAGTTTTTCGAGTTTTTCTGGTCGCGAAGCGCCACACTAGTCTTCCAAAGACCGTGATAAACCTGATGCTGGTGTGCGGCTACCCAGGAAATCGACCAACACAAAAACCGCCAAAGAAACAAAGAGACCAGGCCACAATGGATCAATGCTGAATAGCGGTGCCAACTCAAGTGCGGAAGCGGCATACCATCCTGTGACGGTCGTCAGTGACAGTGTAATACTCCAGAATGCCGCTTCTTTGCTGGGAGATTTCAATACAACAATGGCGATAGTCGGCACGAACAAAGCCGCAGAGTTGATGGTGAAGGCGACCAGCAAAATTTCAACAATGTCCTGCATCTGCCAGGCCATAAAGGCTGCTGCTGCGCCGACAATCACCGAAAGCCCAATGCTTAGTTGGAATATCTTGCGCTGGGTCACATCCGGGTTGATAAAACGCTGGTAAATGTCCCGACTCCCGTTGGCAGCCGCCGTGAGAATGCAAATGTCCGCAGTTGACATCAGTGCCGCCAGGATGCCAACCAGCATCAGGCCTTTCAGTCCGACCGGAAAAATATCCAGCACCATGATCGTCAGTATGTTTTGGCTGTTTTCAACCTCAGGATACAAAATAGCGGCTGTCATACCAAGCCAGACGGCCCCGACAGCCAAAGGCAGCAAAAACAGCACCGCCCACAGCGTACCCCGGTACGCGACCTGTTCATTCTTTGCGGCGAACATTCTGGTATAGCTGTCCATTGCGACGAAAAAGCTCAATGAAATTGACACGACGAGCGCTAACATTGTTGGCAGGCCCCAGCCGATCGGGTCGTAGTGACTGTCCGGCAACTGTGTTGTCAGTGCTTCCCAGGTGCCGCCATTTGCGATTGCCACTGGAATACCAACAAACACAATGCCGACGAACAGCAAGGTGAATTGCACCCAGTCGGTATAGGTAACAGCCAGAAATCCACCGGTTGCTGTATATAGGATAATGATGCCACTGGCAGCCAACAATGCCAGTGAATAGTCCCAGCCCAGCAGCGCACTCAGAATTACACCGGCAGCAGCGAGCTGACCTGCAGCAAAACCAATGAAAGCCAGTGCGGTTGTAATCGTTGCGACAATTCGTGTGCGACCGTCGTAGTTGGACTCAATCAGGTCCGGGTAAGTCAGCAGGTTTTTTTCTTTACCCCAGCGTTTAACCCGCACCGCAAAGAACAGCCCGAAAAGCAGGCATCCGATGGCCATGCAGATGATGTACCAGCCACCGGAAATGCCCAGACTATAGACTTTAGACGTGCCGCCGACGATGGCCGCGCCACCAACCCATGATGCCAGCCAGAGACACGCGATCGAAAACGTACCAACATTACCGCCAGCGATGAAAAAGTCTTCAATGCTATCCTGTTTACGGCTGGCATACAGACCGATGGCGATCATGAATATCATGTATGCGATAATTATACTGGTGTCGATTGTGCTGAGCATTTCGGCAGTATGCCATCTACAGCCTTGAGCGGCTTTTCTTAACTGCGGTAAATTACCTGTCGGAGTTCTATGGCAGGCGTAAGCCGCAAGGCCCATTGGATATAGTTGAACCTGTTCTTGACCTTAATTCATCGCCAAGAAGCTTCGACTCATCGTTCAGCTGCGACTCTCCACTGGCACCATTAGCTGATGATGTATATCCTTCCGTGATTCAACAAACCTGATCTTTACATCAGTCCACTTTTCCATGAGTAGTAACTATCCATGAGTCATAAAACCGGAACGCTAGCCAACCCTAAAACATTCGCGGATAAACAGCCAAATCAGCTTTGCGCGGAACAAAAATCTTTTCAGTGATCAACCCGGGCGCCTGTAAGACAGTAGATCATTGGCTAATCAGACATTGACCATCCTCCACCGAAAAACTACACCACGGGCTTCTTTTCGCAAAAAAACCCAATCAAGATACTTTTGAAATCCGGGATAAATGCGGTTTAAACTTCCTATCCTCGGACTAGCCATGATATTCGGCAGTGGGACGCCGACTATTTGACGCCGGAATGCACGGAAAACCGAATCACTCTGCCTGTGATAATATTTCGGCCTCTATACTTGGTGGAATGTAAATCATGGTCCAGGAAGTACTTAGCACAGATCTGGTGGGAACAGAGTTCGAGCCAATGGACTATTCCTGGAACGAGCGTGACACGATGCTGTATGCCCTCGCCGTCGGCGCTCACCCGGAAACAGAGCTGGCGTATCTCTATGAGCGCAAAGGGCCACTGGTGCTGCCATCGTTTGCGGTCATCCCCGGTATGCAGGCGCTGGGCAATCTCAGGCAGGCCGTGAAGCTACAGATTGCACGCATGCTGCATGGTGAACAAAGTATCGAATTGCTCAGGCCGATGCCGCCGAAGGCAGATATCAAGGTACACAGCAGAATATCGGAAGTCTGGGATAAGGGGAAAAACGGCGTCATAGGAATAACCGCCGAAGGTGTTGATGATGACGGTCCGCTGTTCAATGCCCATGCGACACTTTTCTATCTTGGCGGAGGTGGCTTTGGCGGTGAACCGGGCCCGTCAATGAAAGACAAAAATGCACCGCCGGACCGGGAGCCGGATCACGTTGTTCGCCACCAGACCCGGTCAGATCAGGGGGCACTCTACCGGCTTACCGGTGATCGTGTCGCGCTTCATATCGACCCTGAGTTTGCCCAAAAGGCAGGCTACGACAAACCCTTCATGCATGGACTGTGTACCTACGGCTTTGTCTGTCGTGCGATTGTTCAGCAACTTTGTGACGGAGACCCGGCAAGATTTACCTCCATGTCCGGCCGGTTTGCTGAACGGGTTGAATTTGAAGATACCATCGTCACCAAGATATGGGTTACCGGCCCTGGGGCGGCGATAGTGTCCGCTGAGAACCAGCACGGGGGTGTGGTCCTGTCGCAGGCGTCGGCAGGTTTCGGCGCCTGACAGATGAATTACAGGGAACGGCTTGTTTATCTGAAAACAGCTGAGAACGAATTTCAGTTTGAACTTGATGAAGCCCTCAATGGCGGATTCGGCGGCACCAATGGCGGTGTGCTCGCCAGCCTCTGTGTCAACGTGGCAAGAGCCCTTGCCCCGGACAGGGAGCCAGTTGGCCTCGACGCGAGGTTCATTCGCAGCTTCAAGCCCGGGACAGCCAGGGTCACTGCGACGTTACTGAATGCAGGCAGAACCCTGACCACGATCAGTGTTGACGTCATTGACTCAGCATCGAAACTGACGACCCGTGGTACCGTCTCGCTGGTTGACCCACAGGCACTTGCACCCATCGATTCGGAACTCCCTGCGAGCCAATTGTTCGATGAACACGGCACAGAAGGAAAAGTATGGCGGGAGCCAGCCTCGCAGAAAATTCCATTGATTAAGACCTTTCAGCCAAGGTTCCTCGGCAAGGGCGACTATGGCATCGCCACCGCGGTGGATGTCCTCTGGGATGACGGAGCACTGCAGGAAGCAGTTTGCATTGCCGCAGACATTTCCGTCGGACCGCCGGTGGCATCGGCGCTGAAGGGCAAAGCTGTTGCCATGCCTAATCCCGACTTGTCTCTGCGCTTCGCGGGGCCAGGGCAAACGCCACCGCGTTTGGTCTCAACCTGCCGGCTTGAAGCGCTGAACGCGGGACTCGCGACCACCCAACTGAAGGTCTGGGACCAGCAACGACTCGTTGCCGTTGGTGTCTCTACCACGACCTGCCTCGGTGGCTAGTGACTACTAATTCACATTAAGCGGAGAAACTGACTTGGCACTAGTGATGCGCAGATGAGTTTCCTTTATGGCACGGTGTTTGCCGTTTTCTACGCCGTGTTTGGCATTCCGCTGTCGCGCTTTGCCGATGTCTGGTCAAGGCGGAGCCTGATTTCCATTGGCCTTACGGTATGGAGCGCTATGACTGCCGCGTCCGGTCTCGCCAGGTCGTTTGGCGTACTGACCATGTGTAGAATCGGCGTTGGCATTGGCGAGGCGAGCGCGTCGCCTGCCGCCTATTCTATGCTGGCTGACTACTACCCTCCACATCGTCGTGCCACAGTGATCGCCTTCTATGCCTCAGGTGTGTATATCGGCGCCGGGATCGGTATCTTCTCGCCGCACTAGTGCCCAGACCTCGCCATAATCTTGTGCGGTATCACGGTGTATTAGCGCGGGGCTGCCATCAGTACAACTCAAAGATGAGAAAGCTCATTGTTCCAAAGAGCCGCAAAACAGTGAAGCGAAAAGAGGATAGCAAAACACACAAATCGGTAGAAGAACTTGCAAGTCAGGACGAACTTATTGCGCCTCTAACCTGGGC
>DTZW01000475.1 GCA_012961165.1 Gammaproteobacteria bacterium
GTAATTGTCGGCGTAAGAGGGTTGTACGCTGCGATAAAGTTCTCCATCCAAGTGAAACAAATGACCGCTTGGGTCTCGGAATGATGCCGGGAGGTTTTTCATATTGCTCAATTACTCGCTGGGTCTATTCTCATCGAGATGAGAGAAATAGACTTATTGTTGGTTGACCATAGTGGGTTGATGTCTGATGGTCGGATCGGATTGTCGTATTGAAACACTAGCTCAAGAAACTGCTTATCTAGATAGACTGACTCTGGTACCACCGCAGATATTTCAGATAAAGCTGACACCCCGTAGGTCAAGTTAAGCTCATCATTTGTGGTTAATTGAAACTGTTGTTCCGGATGCGAAGGAAACACCGCTGGATTTACACTGAATGAAACCTGAAGGTCGCCTTTCAACATTTTATCAAGTCTGCGTGCCAGGCCGGAACTATGATCATAGATGGCGTCATCAATTCCAGCGCGGGTAACCATCCGAATGTTGTTAATTTTTTTCCCGCAGCGCCTTGCGCAAACGATATATCGGTTCCAACTTTACAAATTGACTTGAGGGGCGATAAGGGCAATTCCGTAAAGCCGGGTGCAGCCGCATTAACACCGCCTGCTTCAAATCCTATTGTTTTTTCTCCAGCGCCATCAAATACATCTTTAGGCAAAATAACTACCTTGTTCCTCTGACTGTCTCTCGGATGAAACGACCATTGCCGCTTAACCGATCCTGCAGATACGGTGATCGATGACGCCTCGTTCGACCGGAATAGGCGGTGGTTGACGTTCAGCAGCAGAGGCCCGGTGACCGGTTCTTCGATCGTGACTTCAGCAATTCGGTCTTTAATGCGCATTGAACCTCGGTCATTCTGCCATCCTGACAAACGATAATCCTCCCCGGAGAACAAAATCAGTACACCATCAAAATTGGTGATTGCCTCGTTGTCGAAGTCGCGGCCTGAAATTCGCCAACTTTCCGGGTACCAACTGAAGCCATTCACGATGTATTCCGTCATGGGCACAATAAAATCGATGTCCCAGCCATTGAATTCATAATATTTGTGGTACCTGACTCTGTCCGAATCAATTGGCTTTACAACCGACTGCCCAGTAAAGGGGTGGTCTGCTCCGAGGAGATCCATAAGCGTTGCAGGGACGTCCGGCAGTTCCACCGGTTTGTCATCAATCGTAAAAGCTCTGCCGGGGCTGGCGGTTTTTACCATGAATAGTGGTATTCCACCCGTGATCACTTTAGCCGGTTTAGACGGTTCAGTTTCACTGACGAGTCTTTCGGGTAATCCGGGCTGATCCTTGTTCACCGGCTTCCCAAACTGTCCAGCGCCATGATCACTGGTGATGATGATGATCGCGTCCTGCATCACGCCCAGCGCTTCCAATCGATCAAATAGAGAACCCACCGCAAAGAGTGCTCCCTCTGTCTGCGTAACTAACGCCGCCCGACCCAATGGTTGGTTACCCACAAACTCAAATTGGTTGTCGCGCTTGAGAGGTGCGTGCACACCCATCAAATGGAAAACCCGAAATACAGGTTCTTCTTTTTTTATTTCAGTGCAATGTAAGAATTCATCAAAAAAATTCGAATCAAATTGACGCTGTTGCTTGGAAAATCGTCGAGAAGCCCGGTCTAGTTGGCATTCTCCGGAATTGTCTGCACCTTCACCCCAAATGAATTCGCCATGGTTGTAGACGTATGGCCGGAGAAAATGTGGAGAAAGCCTGAAGAGCGAAAGGTTAACCAGTAATGCGAGGTCGCGGCTCTCGATACTTTGACTCCAATCCTCACCAGCTTTGACCACGTTGTCGGCTAGTAGCGGATCTAACTTGAATACCTGCGGAGCAAACCCCCAGAGCCTGACATCGAAGCCCGACTCGTTAAGCAGTCGGGGTAGACTTTCCTCATATGCAGAAGACATAAATTCATGAACAGGAACGGAATTATCGAACACTTGACTCGTTAATATAGATGGCACCGAGGTATAGGTTTTTGGAAATGCACTGGTAGCGTTCCTGTAGAAGGTGAAGTCCTTGTATTGCTTTCTTAGCATCGTATTTCCGGCAAACACCTCATTGACAGCGTCTGCCTGCATGGTATCGAGTACAAACAAAAAGACGTTCTGGCGTTTGGACAGCTCATACAATCCGCGGTCTGTCAGGGAATACGCCTTGTCGACCCCTTCCCTGACCATCATTGGGAAAAAAGCGAGAGATACAAACACCACTAGCCAGGAGAGAAAGTCCAGGTTTTCGATGATAGCGTGGCGATAAGCAACAAACAGGCAGGCCAGCGAAATGATCGTCACCAGCTCCAGATACCCCGTAGTGTCGTTATCTGACCAGACGGGTTCGGCACCCTCAAGGAAGCCATAGTCGCCGATAAGAAAACTTACCAGCAGACACGCAACAGTCCCGACATATAGCAGGAACGGCTGCATTAAAGGAGACTGACCCATTGCTCTCGCTGTAGCCTGCAATAGGCAGGTAGCGGAGAATACCAGAACACTCGCCAGGGTTAGTTCCTTCCAGAAGTGATCCAGAGAGAGGTTCAGGTTGTCAAGATTGCTCCAGTAGATGTGCCAGATGGGTGACCAGACGATGGTCACCGTCAGCAGTAGCGGTAAGGCGATTTTCATTGGGCAGGGATGTTGACAACTGAACCTTCAGATTACAAGCGTTGATAAGAAAAAATGAAGTGTGGTACGACTTTTAGCTGGCGCTACAGCAGTGCTTCAGCGAAGCTGGTTTTCTGCACTGTTTGCACAACCGCCCGTGATTAACGAGGACACAACCTGATGAGCGAAGCTATTGCGAACGACAAACCGAACCCATATCTGGTCGGTAATTATGCACCCATTCAAAATGAAACCACGGCATTGGGTTTGCCAGTCACGGGCGAGCTGCCCATTGAGTTATGTGGCCGATATCTTCGGGCGGGTCCTGGCCCGATAAATCCTGATTCTCCGTCGCATCACTGGTTTACCGGTGACGGTATGATTCACGGAATAAGGCTTGAGGATGGCAAAGCAGATTGGTATCGCAATCGTTATGTGGGATCTACTAACTTGTCAAAATTCCGTGGAGAACCGGATATCTCCGGTCCGAACTGGAACGACAGCCCATCAGGCCCGAATACCAACGTTGGCGGCTTCGCCGGTAAAACCTGGGCCATGGTAGAAGCCGGCGGATGCCCCGTGGAACTTACCTATGAGCTGGAAACCGTCGGGCGAAACAACTTCGAAGGTACCCTACCTGGTGCTTTTACCGCGCACCCAAAGATTGACCCCGATACCAAGGAAATGCACGCAATGGTTTATGCATGGCCTCATTGGATGGACCACGTGCAGTATGTGGTTGTGGGTAGCAACGGTAAGGTCAGGAAAACAGTTGATGTCCCTGTTCCCGGAATGACGATGATGCATGACATGTCAATGACCCAGAAATACATAGTCATTTATGATCAGCCAGTCACCGTGAATTTCGACGATGTCGCTTCTGGTGCCGCTTTTCCAATGAGCTGGAACCCTGATTATGGCAATCGGCTAGGATTCATGCCCCGGGAAGGTGAGGCCAGTGACATCGTTTGGGTAGATGTACCTCTTGGTTATTGCTTTCATCCGATGAATGCCTATGACTGTGACAATGGTGATGTCATCTTGGACCTCTGTATTTACGACAAGATGTTTGACCAGAATCACCTGGGTCCATTCGGTGACAGTATGGCCCGACTTGAACGTTGGACTGCCTCTTTGGCGAATCGATCTGTCAGCACATCGGTGATAGACACAAGAGCTAACGAATTCCCAAGACACCGAGGTGCTATGGCAGGCAAACCTTATCGTTTCGGTTACTGTTCTTCCCCTTCAACTGATCCGTCAGCCGGATGGCCAACCATCAAGTACGATTTACACACTGGTAACCAGGTTACCTTCGATCATGGTGCCGGGCGGGCGGCTGGTGAACCTGTCTTTGTTGGCAAGTCAGGAAGGAGTGAAGAAGATGCAGGATGGCTGGTTACCTTTGTACATGATCTTGGCAAGAACTCAACGGAGTTTGTAGTCATGGATGCTGAAGACATGGATCGCGGACACGTCGCAAGTATTCCTCTGTCGCAACTCGTGCCGTTCGGATTCCACGGGAATTGGATTCCCGATAGTTAGCGCCCTTACCGCAAGATAGAATCCTTATTGGTAGGGCTGAATGATATCAGCGGTGATCATGACGCTGGCTGCCAGCTCTTTGTTCTTGGCCTGCTTGAAGGCGTCGAAGTCACCCACAACCATTTGCCAGGAGTAGAAGTAATCCTGGCCTTCAACAGGCACAGGGAAACAGCCAAAGCCGATGGGTACCATGGCGTATTCACCCTCGTATTCACCTACAAGGTGGCGTTCGATAAAATCGACGTAGGCCTCCCTCTCTTCAATCAACACCATGTCGAAGAAGGGAACGGCGTCTCTCCCTTGCACATCAATTTGGCTGAGGATCTGTGCGGGGAAAAGGCCGCCAGTCCAGCGTGCGTTGATCTCGGTAACGATAAGGCTGCCGTCCTTCCCAATGAAGAAATCAATGCCACAGTTGCTGCCCTCGTCGGTCACGTAACTATGGTGCCTTGCATATTCGCCCACATGAAGCAGTGCGCTGGCCTGTTCTTCAGTAACAGAGACGGAGTTCCCAATTAGATTGCCGACCCATAGGCCGTCGGCGAAAAGAATCTTTCGGGTGTTCGCTATCCTGATGTCGTCGGTAGATACCACTAGGTCCACCGTCATCTCGGTGTAGCTTTCCAGGTCCAGGCGTTCCTGCAGCAGGATCACCATGTCGTCGTCGTACTCGGCCACGTACTCTTCGGTCGCCGTGATGCTCTCGACAGCGGTGACGTTTCTGGCGCCGGCCAGACCTAGAAGCTTCAGAATAATTTTGTTTTGGTGTTTGTTGAAGAAGTCGGCAACCGACTTACTGGCAAGCTCTGCTTTAGTGGTGACCAGCGTGTCTGGGACCTGTATTCCAAAGGCTGGGGCATTTTCAGCAAAATGTTTCTTGGAGTTTACGTTACGGTTTATGGCGAGAAGTTCTTCGTTCTGGTGGATCAATTTATTGGAGCCGCTCGACATATAAAGGTTGGCGACATCGGTTAGGGCAGGGTTGTCTTTGATGTGGTTTGCAACTGACTGATAGTAGGTGTCTCTGGGGTGGTAGCTGAAGTGTTCCATGGGGACTACTTCACTTGTCATCCGGCAGAAAAAATTATGGTAACGCTGCAGCATTTTCTGCCAGCCAGGCTCTTGGTATTCGTCATACAACGCAAGGTGATCCCTGTCATGACCAACGCAGGCCAGGGCAACCTGCAACATGGCGGTTAACTCAATGTTTGACAAGTGGTCTGCCTGTTGTTTTTCGGTCAGTTCCTCAAGGTCGAAGAACAGCGAGCAGTCATCCCCTGCCATTGCATAAAGGGATGAATAGTGATTGCCCGGAAAATAAGATCCTGCCTTCATGTGAAACTCCAAGAGGTGTCTGTCCAGGTTTATGTCGAGTTACAGTCCTGGCACAGTTGGTGATGATATTCCTTTGAACTTCCTTTGAGCTGCCAAAAACTAAAGAGCCGCACTATTCAGACAATGGATTGCCGAAATATCGTCTAAATTATTGATTAAGCGGGCTGTCTTTGGGGTCAAGCAATGAAAGGACCTCGAACAGGTTTTCAGGTACTGAAATCCCGACGATGTATACCATGCGCTCAGTGACGGTGCCTTCAGCATGGATGGCACCTCGTGGAATATGTAACTTGTCCCCGGCGCTCAGGGGAACTTTTTCGCCCTTTTCGTTCAGTACGTAGCCGCTGCCTTCCATTACGTAGCCGCAGTTGTCGATGTCGTGCCAGTGGGGGGGTAACTCATCCATGCGTCCAGAGACATAGACAGTTGGCCAGAGGTCCAACTTTTTGATGTCATCCAGCACTTCTTCTTTAGTCGTGTGGAAGTTGTGTATGACCTGCATGGGTCCTGGTTCTAGTGCCATTTTTCTGTCTCCTGTTCAGGTAGCATCCTGCTCTAGTTGATGAAGTTCCTGCACCAGGGACTGAAAAGTTTCCTGTGCCTTCTGGTACTTCTCGTCTTCTTCTTCGTTGTCGCCTGGCGCATAGTCTTCCGGTGGCCAGAGATAGGCATTGTTGCGCATGCCTTCCAATTGGCCCATCAGTTCGCCATGTCGGCGACGTTGCTTGAGTGTCATCTTCCACATATGAAATTAAATAGCCTATGAGTCCGAGGGTGAATGCCAGATCGGTGAACTGTAGATTCGTTCCTGAGTCACCATGGGTATGTTTTCGCTAACACCCTTCCAGCGCTTTAGTCCATCTTCTTCCAAAACCGGTTGCTATGTACATGCAGGTCGCCCCACTAGAGGTTCGTTGGTAGGGCTGAAAAAACCTCTACCGAAAAAACCACTGATATGGAAAGGAATAGACGCATAGACATTTTTATAAAAGTCCCGTGATAATTATGACCGCGATAGCGGGTGGTAACAAAAAGCGAAGTAAAAGGTGCCAGACTTCGAACATTGCGTTAGGCATTGCAGGCAGTTCACTACGTAAGGACGTCTTGCTAACCTGCCAGGCTGCGAATATCGCAATTAAAAGCCCACCAACCGGAAGCATTATCTGGTTGGCAAGGACGTCCAGAATACCATTAAGGTTTCGGGACCCTATATGCCATTGCGAGAGCATGTTGTAAGACAAAATGCTTAGCACCCCAAGGCAGGCGATACAGGCTATCGTGATTAGCGTTGATTTATGCCGCGAATAGTCACGAGTGTCTTCTAGCCAGGCAACGAGGGGTTCCAGCAAACCCACCATCGAGGTGACTGCTGCAACAGATAGCAGTGTAAAAAAGAGGATTGCGATCATATGCCCGCCTGGCATCAGTCCGAATGCGACTGGCAGAGTCTGGAAAATCAGGCCGGGTCCACCGGCCGGGTCCAGACCAAAGCGAAACACCATCGGGAAAATCATCAACCCGGCCATTAATGCCACGGCGGTGTCGATCACAATGATGATTAATACACTGCGGGTAATCGAGACTTCCTGGGGCAGGTAGGATCCGAATATCATCATACCTGCCATTCCAACACCTATACTGAAGAACGCTTGGCCGATGGCGGCAAGGTAGGTGGCGCCCGTGACTTTTGAAAAATCGGGTGTGAACAGGTAAGTCGCTGCATCCAGGAATCCATCCTGAAAGGCGTTGTAGATAACGAGACTGATCATCAGCAGGAATAGGGCAGGCATCAGCACCCGCACGGAACGTTCGATTCCTTTGTTCACACCAAAGTAAATAATTGTGCTGGTGAGTATCAGGCTTAGAGCGGTCCACAGGAGCATGCCGTCAATGCTTTGCATAACAGCGCCGAAGTCGTTCGCAGCAGCGCTGGTGGTAGTATCCACAAACCCGGTTGAAATGGCCTTGAACAGGTACCAGAGTACCCAACCGGTAACGACGCAATAGGTGCCCAGAATAACGAATGCCGTGGCAAGATTCAGGTGCCCCGCATGCTTCCAGAGTGGCGATCTGCGCTCTGCTTCGGCCAGGTTCTGCATGGCCTTTGGGGGATTAGCCCGCCCGCGTCTGCCGACCAGGATCTCTGCGATCAGGATAGGAATGCCGATCATGATGGCACATCCAAGATAGACCACTACAAATGCCCCACCACCGTTTTCACCAGTGATGTAAGGGAATCTCCAGATATTGCCTAGTCCGACGGCGAATCCAGTTGCTGCCATCAAAAAGCCAAAAGTGGAACTGAACTGGTGAGATTTCTGCATAAAGGCCTTAATTCTTTATTTTGAGTATAGACTAATCATGGGAAGTTGACTCAAGTGCTGACAATGATGAAGATTCAATCCGCGAATCAGAATTGCGTTATATAAGGCGAACGCCATGAACAAACTGGAACAACTGAAAACGATGACAGACGTCGTGGCCGATACTGGCGATATCGTAGCGATTGCGGAGTACAAGCCAATTGATGCGACCACCAACCCATCGCTTTTACTAAAAGCGGCGGCGATGCCGCAATACGCTGGTCATTTGGCTATAGCAAAGAACTGGGCGAAGGCCGAGGGCGGTTGCAGTGAGCAGATGAGACAAAACTGCACGGATAAACTGGCGGTGGATATAGGCACTGAAATACTGGCGATTGTACCGGGGCGGGTGTCTTCCGAAGTGGATGCGCGTCTGTCCTTTGACACTGTGAAGACAATAGAGAAAGCAAATCGCCTGATCTCGCTATACGAAGAAAATAACATTGGTCGTGAACGTATCCTTATCAAGATCGCCAGTACCTGGGAAGGTATTCGCGCAGCTGAACAACTGGAGCAGCGGGGAATTAACTGCAACCTGACTTTACTGTTTGGTTTTTCCCAGGCGGTGGCTTGTGCGGAAGCAGGTGTGTTTCTCATTTCACCTTTTGTCGGGCGAATACTGGACTGGTACAGGAGTGCAACCGGTGAAAACTATGACGCGCAAACTGACCCGGGCGTATTATCCGTAAAAAGAATCTACGACTACTATAAAACGCATGGCTACAAAACGGTTGTCATGGGCGCGAGCTTCAGGAATACGGGTGAAATTGAATCTCTTGCCGGATGCGACCGGCTGACGATCAGTCCCCAGCTGTTACAGGCACTTTCCGAAGATGACGGTAGCCTGCCCAGACAGCTTTTCCCAGACTCTGCTAACGGAGAAGACAAGGTGCATCAATCGGAATCCGAGTTTCGCTGGCAGATGAATGAAGACGCGATGGCGACACAGAAACTGGCTGAGGGAATTCGAAATTTCACCGGCGACCAGATAATCCTGGAAGGGCTTCTCTCGAACTAAACCAGCTTCCCCGATACTGTTGCCCAGGCAAACAAAATCAGGCGTTTGCCACTTTGTAATTCTCGAACACTTCCTGGTACACCTCGGGTGGTGCAATCCTCAGTTGTTGTCGAACTTCTTCAAGAGGTTGGGATAGCAGTGTTTCCCAGTCCTGCTGTGGTAACCACGCCGCGCGCTTGCCAGCCTTGTAGGCCTGCCACATGGCTTTTCGTGCACCGGAGCCGAGCGCTTTTTGAAGTTTTATCATACCGGCCAGGGCGATGATACCCAGTCCGCGGTTTCCGGTTTGTGCGTAAGTGAATGCCAGCAGGCAGGCTTCTCCAAAAGTATCCCGGCCATAGCCTGTGGTGACATGCCATAGGTCGTGCTGGTCTCGCATCCGTTCACCGAAC
>DTZW01000476.1 GCA_012961165.1 Gammaproteobacteria bacterium
TTGAGGTAGCCAGGAAGGAAGCTGCTCTAGGGCTTTCCATGAATCCCAACAAACAAATTAAAAAACTACTCAACGCTGTATTGAAGTCCTTATAGCCGCACTTCATCTACTTAAGATTAGATATCTGGCCTGGTGGCCTGTACTTCTTTCACAAAGATCATCATCACAAAACCGTCCAACAGCAGACCGATCAGTTTCGAAAACCGAGTGGCGCCGCCGCCGGTTGCCCGGATATAGATAAGGCCGACAAGATTATTGTTCGGTCGTACCAATTAGTTCTACCAGGTCGCCGCCATCCTGCATGGCCTCTATAAAAGAGGCCTCGTAAGCAGATTCCGGGTTGGTTCGAACTCGTTCATCCAGCCGATGTGCATCTTCACCAACCAGGATTCGCCACCTACCCGCCTTAACGCCGGCCAGGATGATCGTCGCTGCCTCCCCCGCACTGGTAGGGGCATTATCACGAAATGCAATTCCCCTCTGGTGCATGAACTCGCGGATCTGGTCATCAGACAGGTTCATCACTACTTCTGACATCTCTCCACCTGAGTTCATCATTCGCTCGCGTATATCCTTGATGTCCTCTTCACTCATATCAAGAGCCGCTGGTCGTCCAAGAACTTTCCCGGAATTGATCGCTATGGAGGTACCAATGTGCCCCGGCATAACAACACTAACCCCTACGTGGGGCGCATTCATCCTGAGGTCGGTGACCAACGCTTCACTGAATCCCTTTACGGCAAACTTAGCGGAACAATATGCGGTATGCGGCGTGTTCAGGCCAATGGAAGCCCAGAACCCATTGACGCTGCTGGTGTTAACGATGTGTGATTCATCAGCATTAACCAATGATTCTATAAAGGCGCGGCAACCATAGTAGACGCCGTACCAACAGACATTGAAGGTTCTTTCCCAGTCAGCCCTGTCCTCCGGATTCATAAAACTGCCGCCGCCACCAATACCGGCATTGTTAAATAACAAATTAATCTTGTCGCCGTGGGCAGCGATCACTTCATCCCGAAAGTGGTTCATGGCTTCTTCACTGGAAACGTCACATTGATGCAGAGTCACCAGGATGTCGGGATTTACTTCCTGACACAGAGTTTTTGTTTCTTCCAGGTTCTCCATCAGAACATCACAGGTCGCGACATTGCATCCTTCCTTAACCAGCTGCAGGCAGAGCTCCCTTCCCATACCGGTACCTCCACCGGTCACGACTGCTATCTTTCCTTCAAAGCTATCCATCTACCTCTCTCCTCAATTCTTTCCTAATTTGGCAAATTATCGTCTTGTTGCCCGACATCAATGGCTCCAGGCACCATACCATTGAACTGACTTTTTGCCCGCCACAGCATAACGGCCAGCACCGCAAACGGAAGGCCGATTAATGCACCCACCCACCATTCGGTTTCGCTGTAGAGCCAGGGCCAGACCGCCATACCGATAGCTACTTGCACAACATAAAGAGCCGCCCAGGGAAACATCCACCGTTTCATCTTCAGGAAACCGAAGAATCCGGCTCCGTAGATCAACCAATGCAAGGGTTCAGTCACCTTGGCGGCCCAACCATGAAGCATGTATCCAAACCAGACTTCAGCATCCTGGTCGACGGGCTTGTAAAACAAATCAAATGGCATGTAGATGAACGTCATATATGCACAAAAAATCATCAGTGCGTTCATCCAATGTGGACGTCCCGCAAAAAGTTTCTTTAGTTTCTCCACCAGGGCTTGCTCCCGCTCTTATTGAATTTAAAATACTCTTCCCGGCGCTTGTCAAGCAGCTCACAGGCGCTTTCGATTGGTGTCACACCGTCTTTATAATTGATGTAAATAATAATTGATGTATGGAACGACCCGATCGGAATTAGAGTAAGTGAACTCTTTTTGACCAGACCAAAGAACATTTTTAACTGCTCTACCCGGTTGCTTTCACCGCGAGTAAAGACGAGAACTTCATCGAAGTTCTCGTCATCGTTTTGAAGCTTACCAGTAACAGCGACGACTCTTCGAAAGGCGCTTCAAATTGCTTTCTGGCTGAGCTTCTCGTCGTTGGCCTGGTCGACTTCGGGTTGGCATGGACCATAAATTAGCACACCCTGCGGGTTTACGGTCCCGGAAGAAAGAGGGGAAAAGGGGTCAGCGCTGACCCCCAGAACCGTCACCCCTCGATAAAGCTTTTAAGCTGTTCCGACCTGGAGGGATGCCTGAGCTTTCGAAGTGCCTTGGCTTCAATCTGCCGAATACGCTCGCGCGTTACCGAAAACTGACGGCCCACTTCTTCAAGGGTGTGATCAGTATTCATATCAATACCAAACCGCATCCTTAGTACCTTGGCCTCACGGTCGGTCAAAGCAGTCAGCACATTGGTCGTGGTCTCTTTCAACCCTGCATCCGTTGCGTGATCCATCGGGGATTCGGCAGTGGTGTCACTCACGAGATTCCACATGGTGGAATCATCATCATCACCTACGGGTGTTTCCAGTGAGATAGGCTGTTTCGCAACATCTAGCGCCTTCAGGACTTTGTCTTCCGGCAAGTCCATCCTCTTGGACAGTTCCTCGATTGTCGGTGATCGCCCGAGTTCCTGGATCAGCTGCCGAGTCAATCGATTGAGCTTGTTCACCGTTTCCATCATATGGACCGGTACTCGAATCGTTCGCGCCAGATCCGAGATAGAACGGGTGATCGCCTGCCTGATCCACCAGGTGGCGTAGGTAGAGAACTTGAATCCACGACGGTACTCAAACTTGTCGACAGCCTTCATCAAACCAATGTTGCCTTCCTGAATCAGATCGAGGAAATGCAATCCACGGTTGGTGTACTTCTTGGCTATCGAGATGACCAGCCTGAGATTCGCCTCAATCATGTCCTTCTTGGCGGCACGAGTGTTTCCGACCGCCAGGAATAAACGACGGTTAAGGTCCTTGATTTCTGCAATGCTCAAATCAGTTCGAGTCGATATGCGTTTGATCAGCTTGTGACCATGACGAACAGAGATCCTTACTTTTTGTAAGCTTTCTGCAATTTCTGGCATCTTTTCTGCCATGTCGTCGATCCAGTCGACGCTGGTCTCATTGCCAACATAGTTCTTCAGGAACACTTCCCTGGGCATTTTGCTTTTGCGGACACACAAGTCACGAATCGATCGTTCCTGATCCCTGATTAGCTGCATATCACGACGAACAAGCTCCAGTATCGGATCCATCACCGCAGGTACCAGCTTGAACAGGCTGAATGCGCCGGCCATTTTCCCCTGGGCCTTGACTGTCTTCTGATCTAACCGGCCATACTTGGTCCTGGCCCGATCATAAGCTTTGTAGGCCTTATCCAAGATCTTGAATCTTAGATGCCCCAGATCATGGTCAAGCTTACCGGTATTGTCGTCCTCACCAGCTTCATAGTTGCCGCTGGATTTCGCCTCAGCGATCAGGGACATGTCTGGAATGATATCTTCCGGGTCGAGAAACCCTGAGATGACGGCAGAAACCTCGCCTTCATCTTCGATAACTTCTTCGTAGACCGCGAGGACATATTCCACCGTCCCTGGGTAACCTGCCATGATCGACATCGTCTCGCGAATACCATCTTCAATTCGTTTGGCGATTTCAATTTCACCGGCACGCGTTAACAGAGGCACTGTTCCCATCTCACGCATATACATGCGGACAGGGTCCATGGTCTTGCCTACAACACTTTCAATGCCGCCAATGGTTTGGTCTTCATTGTCAGCTATATCGTCCGATGACGACTTCAACGATGCTGGATCAGGCGCCGCTTCGTAAACCGAGACACCCATCTCTTCGAACATTAGAACAATACTTTCGAACTCGTCGGTTTCTTCAATACTTTCGGGTAGTGCTTCAGTCAGCTGATCGTAAGTGAGGTAGCCCTGCTCTTTGCCGGTATCGATCAGGACCTTGAGCTTTGATTCTTCTGGTTCAGTCTCGTCTTCGTCCTCAGACTTTTCTTTCTTGCCGGCCAGTTCTTCCAACGCATCAAGTTCGTCCGTCGTGTCTTCAAGGCTATCGTCATCAAGTATTGTGTCGAAATCACCTTCACTCGAGTTAGTCATAGGGCGTGAACTCCGTTAAATACAGTGCATGTTAGTGGATGGTCTTTTATCCCGTACTTGTAGTGCTGTGTACTGCTTGTATGAGGACATTACAACGCGACAAATGGACCTTCGTTTCTGGTGAAAGATATCTCCAGATACGATCAAAGAAAGTTCACTCGGTTCGCCCGGTGAGTCTAATCTGGAAGCATGTAAGGTCTGGGTTTGCATTATACATTTTATCGTAGCTTGGATGTCTACAAGTAAACTGCATTAAGCCACGTTTTTTGGAAAAAAACCGCCCGTTCGTCAACCATTTTCAAGATCTGACCCCCTGCAAGTTCCCATTCGGCAGTAGGCTAAAAAACAACGACAATTTTCACTTATCGAATCGATATCCTTTAATGGGGCCTAAAGAGGCGGATTTCAAGTCAAAATACAAGAAAAATCGTCGTGAAAAAATTTCAATCAAACCTTTTCGCCAAATTCTGTACCTTTTCTTTCCTGAATTCAGCAGCTTAGATTCGAATCCTCAATGTCAAGGCAATAGCGGCACAGGAACCTCCATTTTTCGACCCTTTAATTTAGAAATCGCTGGGGGTATATTATTCAACCTCGCTAGCTGAAGCTGTATACATATACAGTATTGTCCTCGGCAGGATGGATGCGCATACAGCTTCGCTAGCCGAGACCAATCCAGTACAATTCCTGCTTCTACTTGCCTTCAGCAATATTGATTATCGAACCACGGCCAGTTGCGCACAACTCAACAACACTACCCCGCAGTTTTTTCACCGGGTTATCCATACCTACTCAGGTAGCACAACGACTTGTGACAGAACGCCGTTCCAGTCAAATTCCGTGTCGCCTATGACGTAGAAAAACGGATTCAGAATGTTGTCTTTTGTGTTGTATCTAAGCTCTTTCAGCTCTACATCAACCACTTTGCCACCCGCAGCTTCCACCACTGCTTGCGCAGCCGCAGTATCCCATTCCGAGGTAGGCGCCAATCTAGGATACAGATCCGCTTCTCCTTCCGCGATAAGGCAAAGTTTTAGCGAGCTTCCCATATTGGTGGTGTCGATCGATGCGAAATTTTCTCGAAGAACACGGAGGCAGGCTTCCAGCGCTTCACCACCGTGTCTTCGACTGGCAACGACAGTAAGTGAAGCCCGGTCCAGTTTTCTAACCTGAATAGACCCGGTTTCTCCCTCCCGGGTCACTGTCGCGATTCCCTCGTGCTGGTCACCCGTGTACATAACATCTTTCACTGGAACATACACAACCCCTCTCATTGGGACACCTTTTTCTATCAGCGCAATATTGACGGTGAACTCGCCATTGCGATTAATGAACTCCTTGGTACCATCCAGGGGATCAACCAGGAAATACAGGTCCCAGGAAGATCGCTCCGCAAAGCTAATACCATCCGATTCCTCTGACAGAACGGGAATCCCAGGGGCCCTCTTCTGCAGTCCTTCAACGATGATGTTATGGGCGGCAAGGTCTGCCCGTGTCAGGGGAGAGTCATCTGACTTGGTTTGCACACCAAAATCTTCATCAGCATAAACCTGCAGAATAGCGGCGCCCGCGTCCCGCGCCACTGCGCACATTACCTTTATCAACTCAGTCAAAATTACGTACTCATTATTATCGATGACGGATTGAACAATATACGGGTATCAATCTCAACTGGGATAGAATGAGCGCGGTTTATGTTAGAGCCACTGAGGGTTCTAATAACGCGGGGAGTCACATGAGGGGTGTCAGGCTAGATAAGTGGCTTTGGGCTGCACGGTTTTTTAAAACCCGGGCGAAGGCCAAGGACGCTATCGATGGAGGCAAAGTCCATCTGGGTGGACATCGGTGCAAACCCAGTAAAGAAGTAGTCGCGGGCGATATGCTAAACATTACCCAGGGGTTTGATGAAAAAATCATTATAGTGCATCACGTCTCTGAGAAACGAGGGTCTGCCACCCTCGCCCAAAAGTTGTATCAGGAAACACCCGAAAGTGAGGCAAAAAGAGCGCTTCTGACTGAACAGCGGAAAGCCGCCGGTGCTCATATTATGTCTGAGGGTCGACCCACGAAAAAAAACCGCCGGCTGATTCACCAGTTCCGTGATAAAAACCTGTAGCGAACAGGTGAGAACCGGAATAAGACAGATTCCTGCAAGAATGGTAAACGGCATTCCCCACAACCCGCCAGATTTGGCATAATCGCGACATCTCACCCACATGCATCATACTCCTTGAAACCACGACCTAGCGACTCAGGCGAAATAAGCCTTAAAAAACTCGTCGACATTGCAAACGGCGCATTGGTCGTCCAGACCGGTCACCGAACTTGTCGTCACCCACAGGACCGATCATGATATTTATGACCCAGCCGCAAGGACGCTCGCACATAAGTTCGTCGAAAACCTCTGGAAATTCAAAGTCGATGATGACGTCACTAACGCCGGTCCTCAGTTAAACTAATAGAATGCAGTCGATACCCTTACCACTTAGCTCAGCACTAAAAGAAGCCAGCAAGCAGGATCCAGGCCTGCTCGTTTTTAATCGCGGTATCGAAAGGGAAGCTCTTCGTGTGACACATGAGGGGCACCTTGCGACAACCCCCCATCCGGGGTTTCTTGGTGGCAAACTGACCCATCCCAAGGTAACCACCGATTTTTCAGAATCCCAGCTTGAACTCATCACGCCGGTGCATCAGTCACCCGCAGCCGCTCTGACTGAACTGGACGAGGTTCATCGATATATTTACTCAGGATTACAGGACGAAAAACTTTGGTCCGCCAGTATGCCGTGCGTACTCAAAGCTGATGACGACATTCCCCTTGCATATTATGGTGAGTCCAATCTGGGCCGACTGAAGAAAACCTATCGCAGCGGCCTGGGATATCGCTATGGTCGCGGGATGCAAACCATCTGCGCAGTTCATTACAACTTTTCTTTCCCGGACAGCTTCCTGGATTGGTTACGCACTGCCGAGCAGTCAACTGAGACTACCGCAGAGTTTCGTAACCGGCGGTATTTCGACCTGATGCGCAATTTCAGACGCTACTCATGGTTGCTGACCTACCTGTTCGGCGCATCACCCGCGGTCTGTAATTCCTTTCTAAAGGGAAAGCAGCATTCACTGTTGCCCTTTGATGAAGCTACTGCGTTTCTGCCAAACGCCACTTCTCTTAGAAGCGGCAACCTGGGTTACCAAAGTAATACCCAGGCAGAGAATATGAACATCTGTTACAACGGCCTTGAAAATTACGTCTCAACACTGGCCAATGCGATCGGTACCGAACACGCGCCGTATAAAGATATCGGCCTACTGGTTAATCACGAGTACCGACAGATCAACACCAACATCCTGCAGTCCGAAGCGGAGTTTTATTCATCCATCAGGGCGAAACGGGTACCGGATAAAGGCGAGAATTTTCTCGCCTGCCTGCTGGAACAGGGTGTCCAGTACATCGAAGTACGGTTACTGGACGTCAATCCGTACCTTCCGCTTGGCATTGATGAGCAACAAATTAAGTTTCTGGATTCATTCCTCCTTTTTTGCCTGTTATCCGACAGCCCGGAGCACGACGATCAACTCTGTCGTGAGGTCACTGAAAATAGCGCCGCAACAGTTTACGAGGGACGTGACAGCGAACTCATGCTAAATGATCAGGGCCAAAAAGTTTCTCTGCGCGAATGGGGTAGTGCACTACTGGCGAACATTGCAGAGTCTGCAGCGCTTTTAGATACAGACGCCGCTCATTCCTATCAGGAAAGCGTCACAGCGCAACTTGGTCGCCTGCAAAACCCGACTCTCACCCCAAGCGGTTCAATCCTGCACGATATGCAAACTGACCAGATTCCTTTCTCCAGGTTCGCAATGGATAAAACGCTGGAGCATGAGCGTTATTTCAAGTCTCAGCCATTTACAACCGCGTTAAAAGACAAGTACGAAATAATCGCGCAGAAGTCTATCGAAGACCAAGCCGTCATTGAGGCCTCAGATACACTGGCTTTCGACAAATATCTTCTGAAGATCGCCCAGGAATATATACCCCTCACGGATGCCAGTTGAATTACCTGGCGCACTTCGCCCTGGCAGGCCCAGAAACCGGACTGTTGGTTGGCGGCTTCCTAGGCGACTATATTAAGGGGCGCCTGGAAAATCGCTTCAGCCCCGAAATCGAGCGAGGGATTCGTCTCCATCGGGCGATCGACCAATACACCGATTCACATCCGGTAGTAAAAAACAGTTACAAGCGATTTGATCCCAGATTCCGCCGATACGCTGGCATCATCACGGATATCGCTTTTGATCACTTGTTGGCACAGAACTGGCCTCGATATTACAACGAGCCACTTGAGTCTTATTCCGCTAGTACCCTTGAAAAACTGTTAGCTCACAAAGACATGTTGACCGATGCTGCATTGCAGAGCGCATCGCGAATGCAGGAACACAATTCATTGGCCCACTATGGCCGGTTAGAATTCCTGGAACGATCACTCGCGTACCTCTCAGGGAGGCTAAAACACGCAAATCCTCTCATCGAGGCCTATCCACATTGTGAGGAGCAACTTCCCAGTCTTCAGGAGGATCTTTCAGTTTTTTACCCTGAGCTGATGGAGTTTTGTGATGAATGGAAACAACTTCATTAAAAAGGGGAAGCTCTGATTAAGAGGATTTTTTGGGAGGATTTTTTGGGAGGATTTTTTGAGAGGACAAGGCGAACCGGCACGGAGTAAAATCACCAATTCGCTTTAAATTCCCGATTTTGTGAGCACGTGTTCAACGCAGGCGTCGCAGAAAAAAGGCCTTAACCAGGGATTGACTAGCGCCGTTATAAACGGTCCAAACTGCACCAACTGCCAAGGAATGAGGAACTGATGTCTGATTACATACCTAATGCCAGGAACCTGAACTGGATAATCGGTTTCGGTTGCATGCTTCTCATGGGAGTCGCACTCTACATGGAGCACATGATGCACTTGGAGCCCTGTCCGCTCTGTATATTCCAGCGAGTGGCCGTAATCGCAGCCGGGCTGATCGCCATCGCTGCTGCCCTGCACAACCCGGCCCAGGTCGGTATCAAGGTCTACGGCCTGCTGGTAGTGTTGGCTTCTGCAGTTGGTAGCGCACTTGCAACCCGGCAACTCTATCTTCAAAGCCTACCGGAAGATCAGGTACCTTCTTG
>DTZW01000477.1:0-362 GCA_012961165.1 Gammaproteobacteria bacterium
ATCCGGATTTTGGCCCTCTGATTAGCGCCAGTCGGACCGTTGGCCAGGTAATGAGTGCAGGGGCAACTGTAGTTTATGAATCGACTGTTTATCCGGGTGCCACAGAGGAAATCTGCGTACCCGAACTGGAGTCCGTATCGGGGCTGAAATGGAAAAAGGACTTTCACGTGGGATATTCGCCCGAGAGGATCAACCCAGGCGATCCTGAACACACTTTAGCGACAATCATCAAAATAGTATCAGCTGACGATGAAGAGACTCTGGAGACTCTGACAGGTCTTTATAGCGCGGTGGTGTCGGCCGGCATCCATCGTGCCCCCAGTATCCGCGTTGCTGAAGCCGCCAAAGTAATCGAGAACACC
>DTZW01000477.1:452-1258 GCA_012961165.1 Gammaproteobacteria bacterium
GGCGCGGTGGTGTCGGCCGGCATCCATCGTGCCCCCAGTATCCGCGTTGCTGAAGCCGCCAAAGTAATCGAGAACACCCAGCGTGATCTTAATATTGCCTTGGTGAACGAGTTAGCAGTGCTCTTTGATCGGCTCGATATCAATACCCAGGATGTGCTCAATGCGGCTGGCAGCAAATGGAATTTTCTTCCCTTTCAGCCGGGGCTCGTTGGCGGGCACTGTATCGGAGTTGATCCTTACTACCTGACGCATAAAGCCGAAATGGTCGGCTATCACCCCGAGGTGATTCTGGCGGGTCGACGCATCAACGACTCCATGGCGCACTTTGTTGCAACAAAAACAGTCAAGTTGATGTCCAAGATGGGTATAGAAGTGGCGGGCACCCGGGTAAATGTCTTCGGTGTAACCTTCAAGGAGAACTGCCCGGATATTCGTAATTCCCAAGTGTTTCCCCTGATCGAGGAGCTGACAGGCCTTGGCTTGAAGTTATCTGTCGTTGATTCCAGAGCCGATGAAAAAGCAGTGGTTGACGAATATGGGGTGCAGTTGACCACCATAGACAAAGTGATGCCAGCACCGGTCACTATTCTGGCAGTACCGCATCAAGAATTTTGCCAGATGGGTTTTGCCTGGCTGCAATCAGTAATCGACAAACCCGGCCTGCTGGTCGATATCAAGTCAGTGTTCCGCAAGCAAGCATTGGGCGACGAAGAATTGACCTACTGGAGTCTTTAGCCTTGCACGTAATGATTACCGGCGCTGCCGGATTTATAGGTTCCACCCTGGCAAAGCGGCTGCTGGAACGC
>DTZW01000477.1:1295-3533 GCA_012961165.1 Gammaproteobacteria bacterium
GATAATCTTAATGACTATTATGATGTCTCTCTCAAGGAGGCCAGGCTGGCGCGGCTGACTTCGTCTAGTCACTTCAGTTTTATCAAGGCAGATATCGCCGATCGTAATGTCATGTCCGCTCTTTTTGCCGGCAACGCATTCGATTCAGTGGTAAATCTCGCAGCCCAGGCCGGGGTGCGTTACTCGATCGAGAATCCGGCGGCCTATATTGACGCGAATCTGGTGGGATTTGGCAATATCCTGGAAGGCTGTCGGCAAGGTGGTATTGGGCATTTGGTATATGCCTCGTCGAGCTCAGTCTACGGCTCTAACACCAAACTGCCGTTTTCTGAAAAAGACAACGTTGATCATCCGATCTCGCTTTACGCGGCCAGCAAGAAGGCCAACGAATTGATGGCGCACGCCTATGCTCACCTTTATGGCCTGCCCGCGACGGGTCTGCGATTTTTCACGGTATATGGCCCTTGGGGCAGGCCTGATATGGCGCTTTTCAAGTTCACCAAAGGTATTCTCGAAGGACAGTCGATTCCGGTTTATAACCGTGGTCAGATGGTGCGGGATTTCACATACGTAGACGATATCGTAGAAGGAGTAACCCGCGTGCTGGATCAACCGCCGGGGAAAGGTGAAGGGGTAAATGAGCCAGATCGAAGTGCCAGTGCACCGTGGCGGATCTACAACATTGGCAACAGCACTCGGGTGCAGTTGATGGACTATATACGGGCGTTGGAAAAAGCCCTGGGACGAAAGGCCACCCTGGAACTTTTGCCCATGCAAGATGGAGACGTGCCTGCCACTCAAGCAGATGTCAGCGCACTGGAGTCAGATTTTGGCTACCGCCCACAGGTGGCCGTCGAAGAGGGGGTCAAACGATTTGTTGAATGGTACCGCTCTTATTACAGTAAAGCCGGTTAGGGTTACGTCAATTCTGGAAGCGGTTAGCGCACTGGAAGTGGTTAGCATAAAGGTATGGGTCAGTGTTTCAGGCGGGCCTTTTGCGTCAGGTAAGTCCTACCAGCTCATGGGCATATGAAGCCCGATTGTGCTCTGTACTGAATTCATTCGGGCCAGCGCCTCTTCAGCAGCCTCAGCATTTTTCCCCTCCTGTTTGCGTTGAAGAATCAGGTATTGCAGGCCTTGGCGGTCGTACAGCGATGAGCGTCTGCCGTCGCGCAACTGAGCGACAAAGCCTTCGCCTGGCAGATTAAATAGACCCGTGAATTTTTCCACCTTATTTTCTGCTTCTTTTTCCCGTTTTCAACAGTATCTAGTAGCGACTCAATTGAGCGATTTGCCGCACTTTGGATATAGTCCTATGCCGGATCAATAACTCAAGCCGGTAAGAAAGTACAATTACCGCGAGACAGCCATACAGGATTCTAACCGTGAGCCAGGATCAGCAAAAGCGCGCTGCAGCGCAAGCCGCGCTGGATTTCATCGAACCCGGGGAAATTGTAGGGGTTGGAACCGGATCGACCACTAATTTCTTTATTGATGCCTTGGCCAGCGTTAAGGGTAAGGTAGACGGCGTTATTGCCAGCTCGCAAGCTTCGGCCGATCGTTTACAGGCTCTCGGCCTGCCGGTGCTGGATCTGAACCGTACTGGCGACCTTTCGCTGTATGTCGATGGTGCCGATGAGGCTAATGCGCATCTGCAACTCATCAAGGGCGGCGGCGGGGCGCTGACTCGAGAAAAGATCGTCGCCAGTGCGAGCCGCAGGTTTGTCTGCATTATCGATGCATCCAAGCTGTCGGACCACTTGGGCTCGTTTCCCCTGCCAGTCGAAGTGATTCCCATGGCGCAGAGCCTGGTGGCGCGTAAACTGATCGCGATGGGTGGCCAGCCGGAATTGCGGATCGACTGCACCACTGACAACGGCAATGTGATTCTCGACGTGCGAAACTTGGACCTGACCGATCCGCTGACTATGGAATCACAGATCAACCTGTTGGCGGGTGTTGTCGATAATGGGCTTTTTGCTGCAAGGCGAGCGGATGTTCTGCTGGTCGGCCGTGACGACGGCGTAAATCAGATGACGATCTGAAGTATTACTGCTGCTTCATTCGTGCAGCACGTTGGTGTTCAGTAAACGCGCAAAGGCATGAAACGAAGGCATTTTGCGCATCTGGTTGCCCCGATGGTCGATGAGCCCGTAGCCCGGGTTCACAAGTTGCCACCAGTAAACCCGTTCTACCCGGCCTGACGCAAAGGCAATACGGTAGTAGTCGCTAAGGTAT
>DTZW01000477.1:3608-9235 GCA_012961165.1 Gammaproteobacteria bacterium
GGCGTATAGGGTTTGGTGTTCAGTAGCGGCCAGTTGGTCTCGGTAATCCACAGGCGATTGTCGCTTCGGTTGGATGCCAAAGTCATCGCGTGGATGAGACGGATTTTGCGGGCCAGATTAAACACGCCATACTGGGTTGAATATGGTGAGCCTCGCCGGTTGACGTACAGCGCGCAACTGCAGGCATCCAGATGATAACGATGGCCGTTCACCAGGGTGCGCAAGGTAGCCAGTGGCTCAAAGTCAATCACTGATGAGCCGGCAAGCACCAGCTCGGGCATGCGTTGACGAAGATCAGTGATCCCCTGAAGCAGGTCTAGATATTCTCCAGTGTGCCTGCATCCCCACTTGCTGCGGTTAATAGCATTACCAATTTGAAACTCAACGGTTAGCGGTAGAAATGCCCGGATAATGGATTCGACCCTACGAGCCCAGCCCTCAGGATCGGACACGCTATCGCGACTTTGCAGAATATTGACCAATAGGGGTCGACCTTTAAAACGTTCGGCGAAAGCGAGGTAACCCTCAAGCTGGTCGACATGCCAGGTGGGGACCCGCAGCAGCAATCGCTTGACGCCCAGTTCATCGACCAGTTCGGTGATCGCGTTATGGTCGCCGTGATCGGGCGAGATACCCAGCCCCACAAAATCGCTGATCAGAGGAGGCCTTGTCTGAACTGGCATCGCATAGTGCCAGGCGATTGCTGGCCAGAGTGTGGCAGCGGTGATGCCTGTGCGCCCGTATTCAAGAAGATTGGCGCCGCGCAGTCGGGGTTTTTGTGATCGCTTCAGTTTGAAAGGCTGATCCGAGTGGCTGTCCCACCATGGCGGATGGATCATACTCATTTGCGTATAGCTGCGATATCGAACACGCTATGGCCCAACTTCAGGCCGCGGCGCTCGTACTTGGTTGTGGGTCGCCACTTCGGTTTGATCGCGAACTGTCCCACGCCAGTGGCATTCACCAGCCCAGGCGTGGATTCTATTGCGATGAGGATCTCCCCAGCGTATTCGGCCCAGTCGGTTGCGATATGCAAAGTGCCCGCGGGTTTGAGCTTGTCCGAGATCATCTGTAGAAATTCGGGGTTGAGCAGGCGACGTTTGTGATGGCGCTTTTTGGGCCAGGGGTCTGGAAACAACACCAGCACACGGGCCAGTGATGCTGATGTAATCAGTTGCGGCAATAGTTGCGCGCCATCTCCGATAATCACCCGTACATTGTCGATGCTCGCGCGCTCCAGTTGGAGTAGCGTGCGTCCGGCACCTGGCCGGTGCGGATCAATGCCGATAAAGCCCCTTTCAGGCTCTTCTGATGCCATGGTCACAAGAGTATCGCCATCGCCAAAGCCAATTTCCAGCGTCAGATCCCGTGGATCTCCAAAGAGATGCTCGTCTACGGGGGTTGCGTCATCATCGATACCGTAGATCGCCCATAGATCAGCCAGCGCCCGTTTTTGTGCGGTGGTCATCCGCCCTTCGCGGCGCACAAAACTGCGCACAGGCCGGCTTTTGGTATTCGCCTGCCTCATCAGCAGGCCGCAGGCCATTTCAGTTTGTTCTGGAGCGGGAATTCTGCTGGCATCCGGTTTGATCTCAAAAGTTTTAGCACAAGCAAGCCTACGCACAAATCTGACAATATTGTCAAAAAGAGGATTGGACTCTGGCTTGAAAATGAGGTCTGGTCGAAGTATGCCAGCCGATGATAATCTTGGCGCGAGCCAGTATAGCGGGTGTAGTTCAACGGTAGAATCTCAGCTTCCCAAGCTGATGACGTGGGTTCGATTCCCATCACCCGCTCCATTTTACACGTCGGGTCGACGACAACATGATAAACATGCGATATGGCAGGCATTGACTCTTAAGTCCCAGGTCGCTGGTGGGAATCGACCGATGGGTATGCCTGAATCACAAGGATGACAAGGAAGCTGCTGTGAAAACAAGAGAAGTTCGTACGACTGATGATGCTCGGCAGATCGTCCGTGAAAGGGAGCTCGACTACGTCAAGGTTGGATTGTTTGATATAGATGGTGTGATGCGCGGCAAGTATATGCAGCGCGACAAATTTCTGTCAGCGCTGGATGAGGGTTTCGGATTTTGTGATGTGGTGCTTGGCTGGGATTCCAACGACCAGCTTTACGACAACGTCAGCGTCACCGGTTGGCATACCGGTTATGGCGATGCCAAGGTCAGAATTATTCCCGAGAGTTGCCGTGAGTTACCCCTGGAAGAAAGGTCTTTACTGTTTCTGGCAGAGTTTGCACCTCCCACGGAATCAGTTTGTCCGCGTGGCTTGTTGCGGCGGGTGTTGCGCCACGGCAAAGAGCTCGGGTTTAACGCGACCGCTGCCTGTGAGTTTGAATTCTTTCTCTTTGAAGAAACGCCACATAGCGCACGCGAGAAAAACTTTCGCAACCTGAAGAATATCTCACCTGGGCCTTTTGGTTATTCGATGTTGCGCAATTCGGTATTCTCAGAGTTTTACGAGGACTTGCTGCAATTATCGGTCGAGATGGATTTTCCTCTTGAGGGGCTACATACAGAGACTGGCCCGGGTGTTCTAGAGGGGGCTATTTGCCACAGTGATGCCCTCGCAGCGGCAGATCGCGCTGCACTATTCAAGACCTACACCAAGGTGTTGGCGCAGCGCCAGGACTGGATGGCGACTTTCATGGCCAAGTGGTCACCAGACTGGCCGGGCCAGAGCGGTCATATCCATATCTCCTTGGCGGACGATGACGGGGCCACTGTGTTTGTTGATTCAGCAGCCGAGCACGGTATCTCTGAGACCATGCGCCACTTTATCGGCGGCCAGCAGGCGCTGATGCCCGAGTTGCTTTGCATGATTGCGCCCACCATTAACAGTTTTACCCGTCTCATCCCCGGTTTCTGGGCGCCCACCGCGGCCAGTTGGGGAATTGAAAACCGGACCTGTGCGTTACGGGCCATACTGGGTAAGCCAAGTGCTCAACGAGTCGAGTACCGGATTGCTGCAGCGGACATCAATCCGCATATCGCGCTGGCCGCAGCCATTGGTTCTGGACTTTGGGGAATAGAAAACCAAATTGAGCCCGGCAAGGCGGTGGTGGGCAATGCCTACGATCATCGCTTTCCACGCAAGTACCAGTTACCGGCGACTCTTACCGAAGCTGCACAGCGATTGCAGATTTCGCAGGCGGCAAAAGTGATCTTTGGTGAAGAGTTTGTGTCGCATTATGCGGCGACCCGTGAATGGGAAGAACGCGAGTTTCGAAAACACATCACAGACTGGGAAATGGATCGATATTTCGAGATTATCTGATGTTTTGCTCGAAACACCGCCGTGGTGACATCGCACTATCGGCTCCTGTAATCCCGCTCGGAAACAAACTTATATGAATCATTTATCTGTAATCTCTCCTGTTGACAGCCAGGTTTACGTGGAGCGCCCCTACGCTGATGCTGCCCGGATTGCCAACGCACTGGAAAAGGCGAGCCAGGCAACCTTGGCCTGGCGAGACTGGTCAATTCAGCAGCGCTCAGAACTAGTCAACCGTGCAGTCGATATTTTTATCTCTATGGAAGCCGAACTTTCCCTCGAACTGACCTGGCAGATGGGCAGGCCGATTCGCTTTGCGCCAGGCGAGATCGCGGGGTTTGAGGAGCGGGCACGGCACATGGCTGCCATCGCGCCTGAAGCGCTGCACCCGATCCGTCCAGAACCCAAAGACGGGTTTAACCGGTTTATTCGCCGTGATCCGGTGGGCCAGGTTCTGGTTATTGCGCCGTGGAATTATCCTTACCTGACTGCAGTCAATGTGGTGGTGCCGGCCCTGCTCAGCGGCAATACGGTGATTCTTAAACATTCGGCACAGACCCCGCTTTGTGCCGAGCGTTTTGTGCAGGTGTTTACCGAGGCGGGGATACCGGAGGGGGTTTTTCAGTTTCTGCATCTGGATCATGCCAGCACCGAAAAACTGATTGGCGCGCCAGAGATCGACTTTGTCGCGTTTACGGGTTCGGTGCCGGGGGGTGAGATGGTTGAACGCTGTGCAACTGGTCTGTTCAAAGGGGTTGGTCTGGAGCTAGGCGGCAAAGACCCTGCCTATGTTCGTGCCGATGCCGACCTGACACATGCGATTGAAACGGTTGTTGATGGTGCATTTTTTAATTCCGGGCAATCGTGCTGCGGTATTGAGCGAGTTTACGTGGATGAATCGGTGTTCGAGAATTTCGTCGCCGGCGCTGTTAAGGCGGTATCAGCTTATGTGCTGGGGTCTTCGGATGATCCGAAAACCACTTTGGGCCCACTGGTCAAATCATCGGCTGCCGATTTTGTTCGCACTCAGGTGGCCCAGGCGGTTGCGTCTGGAGCTAAAGCGCATATTGACCCGGCATCGTTCATCAAAGACGCACCCGGTACGCCATATCTTGCACCGCAGCTATTGACGCAGGTGGACCACAGCATGCAGGTGATGACGGAGGAGTCTTTTGGACCGGTGGTGGGCATTCAGGCTGTCACGGGCGATGATGAGGCCGTTAGGTTGATGAACGACAGCGCCTACGGCCTGACGGCTGCGGTATTTACTCATGATGAAAACGCGGCCCTTGAGATTGGCGCGCGGGTGCAAACGGGCACCTGGTTTATGAACCGCTGCGATTACCTGGATCCGGCGCTGGCCTGGACGGGTGTGAAACATTCGGGCCGAGGCTGCACGCTCTCGAGCGTCGGGTTTGAGCAGTTAACCCGCCCCAAGTCCTTTCATTTGAAAACCAAAATCTAATGAGCCTGTTAATCGAAAAGAGGAAGACCATTGAACGCTAACTGGAATTACCCGACCGCTATCCGTGTAGGAGCCGAGCGCCTGTCAGAGTTGGGTGAGTGCTGCCGGGATCTTGGTATGCGTTCGCCATTACTGGTAACTGACCCGGGTCTTGCAGCTTTGCCCATGGTCGGACAGGCGCGTGACGCCTGCACGGACGCGGGCCTTGCATGCCAAGTGTTTAGCGAAATACAGTCCAATCCAACAGGCACTAATGTCGATGCGGGGGTGAGCGTTTTCAATCAGGGTAGCCATGACGGGGTGATCGCCCTGGGTGGCGGCAGCGCCTTAGATGCAGGCAAGGCGATAGCGCTGATGGCGCGCCAGAGTGTTTCGCTGTGGGATCTGGAGGATGTCGGTGATAACTGGACCCGGGCAGATGCATCGCTTATCGCACCCATTGTCGCCGTGCCGACCACTGCCGGCACCGGTTCCGAGGTAGGCCGGGCATCAGTCATTCTGGACGAAGCACGAGAGGTGAAAAAGATAATTTTTCACCCCCTGATGATGCCCAAGATCGTTATCCTCGACCCGGTGGTCACCGTCGGATTACCCGCAGCGTTGACCGGCGCTACCGGTATGGATGCGTTGTCTCACAGTCTGGAGGCCTGGTGTTCCCCGGCGTATCACCCGATGGCTGAAGGTATCGCCATAGAAGGTATACGCCTGGTGCGCGAGTTTTTGCCCCAGGCTGTAGCTGATGGATCCGATCTTGAGGCACGTACACAGATGCTGGTGGCATCTACCATGGGGGCGACCGCTTTTCAGCGTGGCCTGGGCGCCATGCACGCGCTGGCCCACCCGCTGGGCGCTTTGTATAACGCACACC
>DTZW01000478.1 GCA_012961165.1 Gammaproteobacteria bacterium
TAATTGCTCCAGGGTACGACGGTCTTTACTTGTCAGGCAAACTTGCCGATATTAGCCCTTTGCAATCGTTTTAAAAGGAAGGTCCCATGAGATTTGGATTGTTCGGTATCAACACAGGCCCCTGCGGGGACCCAGATGTCATGCGCAACGTTTCAGTGGCTGCAGAAAATGCAGGCTTTGAATCGCTTTGGACAGCCGAGCACGTTGTACTGCCAGACCCCCAGGCACCCCCTTCGCCCGCCCCGCCCCTTCAACCTTTCATTCATCCTTTTACCGCATTGTCATTTATCGCTGCCGCTACCGACAAAATTCTCCTGGGCACAGGCATTACGTTGATTGCCCAAAGAAATGCGGTCGTGCTCGCCAAAGAGACCGCGAGCGTTGACCAACTATCAAAAGGCCGCCTGTTGTTCGGCATCGGCGCGGGCTACCTGATACAGGAATTCGAAGCGCTGGGCATTAATTTTGAGCAACGCGGTGCACGGACCGATGAGTATATAGACGCCATCCGAGAACTCTGGACTTCCACGAAACCGGAGTTCGCAGGACAGTTTGTAAACTACAAGGGAATCCAAAGCCGTCCATTGGCCTATCAAAAAGGCGGCCCGCCCGTCATTGTGGGCGGTACCAGCAAAGCCGCGTACCGTCGCGCCATTCAAAAAGGTCACGGCTGGTACGGGTTTGCGCTAAACGTTGCGTCAAGTCAGGAAAGTGTTGATGCACTAAAGACCTTGTCTGAGTCAACCAACCGAAGCACTGATCTGGGTGAACTGGAAATCAGCATCACTCCTCGTGTTCCATTGACAGATGAAGTGATTAAACAGTTTGAAGACATGGGCGTCTCCAGGTTGATTCTCCTGCAAACCGGACAAAACGAAGATCAGATGCTGGGATACATAGACCAGATCGCCAAAGACTTCCTCTAAATAAAGAGCATTTTGATAAAGAAAGCTTAGATAAAGGCGCTTGCGGTAAGAAAATATGGAGAAGTCCAAATGACAGTCATCGGACTCATCAGCCCGGGACAAATGGGCGCTTCCCTAGGCGCCGCAGCATCCCACTCGGCCACGAGAGTCATCTGGGCGGGTGACGGCCGCAGCAAGGCGAGTCACACCCGCGCCTCGGATGCAGGCTTAGAAAATGGTGGCACTATTGATACGCTGGTTAAAGATTCAGACATTATCCTGAGCGTATGCCCTCCCCACGACGCAGAAGACGTCGCCCGGCAGGTGAAACAGCGCGCATTCCCCGGCCTCTTTGTTGATTGCAATGCGATCGCCCCAGAGAAGAGTCGTCAGATAGCTGAACGGTTTGGGTATCAGAACTTTGTTGACGGCGGCATTGTTGGCGGACCCGCCTGGAAAAGCGAGTCAGGCACACGGCTTTACCTTTCAGGAGACAGGTCAAAGGAAATAGCAGCCCTGTTCAACAATTCCCCTCTAGAGACCACTATTATTCCTGGCGAGATCGGCGCCGCCTCGGCCATGAAGATGGTATTTGCCGCCTACACCAAAGGAACTACAGCCTTACTGGCGGCAATTCTGGGCGTTGCAGAGAAAGAAGGTGTCAGGAATGTCCTGGAGTCTCAGTGGGGACAGACCTTTACAGAACAAACCCACCAACGTGTTGTAGCTAACTCGGCAAAGGCCTGGCGGTTTGAGGGAGAAATGCGGGAGATTGCCGCCACCTTTGAGAATGCCGGTCTTCCGGGTGGCTTCCACGCAACTGCGGCTGTTGTCTTTGAACGGCTCGCTCAGTTCAAGGATGAACCTGCGGCAGACATAGTTGAGTTACTGAAGGCGCTTAATCAGTCTCGCAATTAAGCCCTGAGTAGAAGTTCCTTTCTTAGCATAATTTTGCCCCAGGCATAAGCAGCGACACCAAACAGGACATTGGCGACCATCAGAGAAATAAAGATACCAATGTAGCCCCAGTACCGATCGAACACGATCGCCATGGGGATATACACCACGACTGTTCGGAGTATGGACAGAATTGTCGGCGGCATAGGTTTGCCCAGCGCAATGAAGACAGATGCCGCAACCTGGCCAACGCCCATCAACCCAAAACCGATCGGGACAATAATCATGAACCAGCCAGCGGCTTCTGTTAATTGTTCATCATCGTTAATCAAGCCCACCAGGTTGTCGCCGAAGAGTCCCAATACGATGAAACACATCACGCCCCAGAACAAACAAAATCGATAGGCTATCGATAAACCCTCTCGAACCCGGTCGTCCTGCTTTGCGCCCCAGTTTTGCCCTACAAACGGCGCAACGCTTGAAGCAAGCGCACCAAGTATCATCGTCACCAACATCTCAATTCGGGAAACGACCCCGAATGCAGCAACGATAACGTCGCCATGAGCCGCAAGTAGCGCAATAGTGATGCCGATGCTGATCGGACCAATCAGTGAGGAAAGCATCGACGGCAGCGCAATATGCATGATGGCCTTGGCAGACAGGAGCCATCCCTTGAGCACTTCTCTCGTCAGCAGAATATTTTCATTAGCCACCAGAACACCAAAGGCAATGATCCGGATAAATCCGATAATCAGGAAGCCATAAGCCGAACCCAATAATCCCTGGGCGGGCACGCCGAACAACCCGAAAATGAGGATCGGTGAGACAACCAGCTGAACCCCTGACGTGATCGTCATGATGTATCCAGGCACCTTGGCTATGCCAAGCGCGCGGAGCACCGTACTACTCACCATCGGTATGGTAAATGAGACCAACCCGAATACAACCCAGATTTCGGCATAGGCCACCACCAGCTGTAACACTTCACCTTCTGCACCCATCGATGCATAGAAAAATTCGAGGAAAAAATAGGTCGAGCAACTGAGCACCAGCGTTAACGCCAGCGTGAGAAAAACCGTATGTGTGGCCAGTCTCTTGACCTGTTCCCGATCACCCTCACCCTCGGCTCTTGCGATCAGTGACGAAGCGCCAATGCCAACCCCCATGGAAATACTGGTGAGCGCCATAATGACCGGGAACATAAAACTATAGGCAGCGAGTTCCCTCGCACCAAGAATCCCGATATAGATCGTCTCGATCATTGAAGCCAGGATCATGGACGATATCCCCAGAAAATACGGGATCGTCATGCGGGTCAGTTGGGCGCCTACGGCCCCTTTGGTCAGGTCAAGAATAGCCACACTTCATCATCCTCAACCGTTTAACGATTGCCAAGCAATAAAATCATCGGTGTTATCATGAGATAACCTATTGCTATCAACTATTGCTACTCGTCAGGAGTTCTACAGATGTCTTTGAAACTGGGCGCGCATGTCGGTCAACAAAACATGTCGATGGATACTATGCGGACGCTCTGGCGAAAGCTCGATGAAAAGGTCGACTGGATTTCCGCCTGGGATCATTTTTATGAAGCCCCACCCGCCGGCGGCACGATCGATCATTTCGAAGCGATGACAACGCTGGGAGCCCTTGCTGCTGAAACCAAAAATGCTCGCCTCGGATGCCTGGTTTTTTACGTCGGATATCGCAATCCCGCCAGCATTGCCAAGGCTGCAGCGACACTGGATCATATCTCCGGTGGGCGATTCGAATTGGGACTGGGCGCAGGCTGGCACGAACAGGAAGCAACAGCCTATGGCTATGACTTTCCAGGCGTCGGCACCCGCCTTGATATGCTGGACGAAGCGACAACAATCATTCGAGGGTTACTGACCCAGGAGCGAACCTCCTTCACGGGCAAGCACTATAGCGTCGACAATGCTTCGAGTCTCCCGTTGCCGATTCAAGACAGGCTGCCCATATGGCTGGGCGGCCTCGGGGAAAAGAAAACGCTGAAGCTGGTGGCCAAACATGCAGATGGCTGGAACGCCGCTTATACCTCAGTGGAAAACTTTACCCGGCTTTCCGGCGTACTCGATACGTGGTGTGAGAAACTAGACCGTGACCCCGCCACACTCCAGCGTTCAATCAACCTGATGTTTCACCTTGGTACCTCACAGGCAGAAGTAGATGCAGAACGAGAGAAACTTGTCACTGCCTGGGGCCCCGCCGCCAGGCGAGTTGAAGGCGGCGCACTCTTATGTACGCCCGCTGAAGCGGTTGATCGCATCAATGCTTACAAGGAAGCCGGTGCAGACATGATCAACATTGCTTTACGCGCACCCTGGAATGAAGAGGCACTGAACGCTTACCTGGATGAGGTAATACCTGCGGTGAAAGGCTAGTTTTTTCCGACACTGACCATATCGGCCACGCGTGTAAATTTAACCCTGGGTCGTCCCTGGGCTTCGCCCTTACCGACTTCCACAGCATCAATGGTCTGCCACTGCTGGTAGCTGATTGCCTCTGGCTCTCGCTCCGCAACCAGGACAGCCGCTCCTTCAATACTCGGATCTTCAGGCTCATTGAACCTGCCAGCCGCAAGGTCTTCAACCATGCAGGCCACCGTTTCCTGTGCACAGGTTTTGTTCGTACCAATCACGCCACTCGGGCCGCGCTTTATCCACCCGGCCGTATATAGACCCGTTACTGCATCACCGGATTCATCGACAACCCTGCCAGCCTCATTAAGAATCGTTCCCCAGTCCTGATGATAGGGGATATTCGGTAACGGCAAGCCCTTGTACCCCACAGAGCGGAATACCAATCCAACAGGAATGGTTTCTTCCCGCTCAGTCGCTCTTGGTCGAACCGAGCCATCGTCACCCTGGACCAGCTCATTTTTAACCAGCTTGATCGCGGTCACTCTGCCATCTTCACCAATCAAATCCGTGGGTGATACCAGGAAGCGGATCGTCAGCAACCGCGACTTCCCGTCAACCGGACGCTGGGCATATTCCTGGATAAAGCCTACATTCTTCCGTGCGTTTTTATCTCCACTCTCATCAAGAATGGCTTGGCTCGCGGGGTCAACGACGGCTTCATCTGATGGCACAGTAACATCTGCATCCTCGAACTCACCCATCTCTTTGATTTCAGGCGGTGTGAAGGCCGCCTGCGCCGGACCACGCCGGCCCAGAATGTACACATTCTTTACCTTGCTGTTCTTTAGAGCCTCGAGTGCATGGTCGGCGATGTCGGTTACCGCCAGTTCATCGTATGTCTTACACAGAATTCGGGCGACATCCATGGCAACGTTGCCGATCCCCACTATCGCGACACTTTCCTGACTAAGGTCAAACCGGCGATCCGTAAAATCCGGATGCCCGTTGTACCATGCAACGAACTCGGTCGCGGAAAAACTACCTTCAAGGTCTTCACCCGGCACACCCAGGCTACGGTCAAATGGCGCACCCGTTGTAAACATCACCTGGTGGTAGTGCTTCTTCAGGTCTTCAAGATGAATGTCCGAGCCATACTCAACGTTGCCATAGAACCGATAGTTTGGCATCTGCGCGCTTTTGTCATAGGCACGTTGTACTGATTTGTCTTTTTGGTGGTCCGGCGCAACACCAGCACGGACCAAACCAAAGGGTGTGGGAAGCCGGTCATACATGTCGAGCTCTACGACTAGTTCTTTTTTCTTCAGAAAATTACTGACAGTGTAGAAACCCGCCGGGCCCGAGCCAATGATTGCAACCCGGAGTGGGTTTCCTTCAGTACCGACTGCTGACATCCCTTTTTTCTCCCTATAAATAACGCCTGAAAGATTAGCAGATTCGATCTTCAAAGTGCACGAAAACGCCTAACCACCAACCCCTCCAGCTAATTCAGGAACAAAATCTGTATCGATTGATACTGCATTATGACGCATACTAGGACGACCGATGGGTGTCATACTGATACCTTCTATAACAATTAAAGGGCATCTCAGCTTGAGTGATATGGCAGTTGCGCCAGGTGCCCCATTGACCGCTGGGGATCGCTTTCTAGCCAGGCTTGGCATTCGCCCCGACGACAAGACACCCACCTCGCTGATGTTCAGCAACATGTTCATGTCTGGCATCGGCATCGGCATGATTCGTGTTTGCGCCTTCACGCTCTTCCTGAACTATTGGGCAGCGGAACAACTGGCGCTCATCGCAATTCTGATCGCAGCAGTTGGTATGCCAATGACGCTGCTGATCGATCGCCTGACTCACCGGTTCGCTGTGCGTAACTACCTGTTTACGATCATTGGGATCATTCTTGCTGGCCTGATTACGATGCGCCTGTTGCTAGGCGTCAGCAGCAGCCCATACCTGATCTTCACATTGCCACTCTTCTTCGAACTGGTGTATATGCTGTTTAGTCTGCAGTTCGTGGCGCTGCTATCCAGGCTGCTCAATGTGCGACAAACCAAACGACTCTCTGGGATCGCCCGTTCGGGTGAATTTTTGGCGGAGATGGCTGGGGGATTCCTCGTGGTGTTGCTGCTCAGGTTTATCCAGGTGCAAGATCTTTTAATCGTCGCAATGTTCACGACTTTCATCGTGTTCGGCATCGTCAGCTATACCGTCTCGCATTATCGCTCTACCTTATATGTCTCCGCGGGCGACATCCCATCCGGCGAATTGCGCCTGCTCGGCCTGTTCCGGCTCCCCTACGTTCGGCTCATCACGTTCTGTTACGTCGCCTACATGTTTGCTTACTTCTTTCTGGATGTTGCGTTCTACGACTATGCATCACGCCAGTTCGATGACCAGAATTCACTGGCCGCCTTCATTGCCCAGTTCTATGCCGTCTCAGGCTTCCTGACAATGCTTGTAATGATTATTGTATTTGCCCCGTTCCTCCGAAAATTTGGCATTCTGGCCGGTGTCATTACATTCCCCGTGGTCATATTTATTGGTTCTACAGCGGTCACTGCGATGGAATTTTCAGGATTCGAGGCGGCCGCTATCTTTATCGTGATGGTTGTAACCAATGCAGCCAGGTTCGTCCTTCAATCCGCGATCTGGAAAAGCAGCGTCACCATCCTGTTCCAGGTGCTGCCAGATCGGCAGAGAAGCCAGGGTATTGCACTCACAGAAGGTGTGATCGACCCGGTTGCCGGTGGCTTTGCCGGTATCTGCCTTTACGTGCTCACAACCCAGTTTGGATTGGAGCCGAAATCATTTCTGATTGTGCTGAGCGCGCTGATGCTGATGTGGATCGTTATCGGTTTTTTTGTTAGACGACTCTACGTGTCCAATCTCGTGGTCAATATTCAAAAAAGAAAGCTGGGCGAGATCGCACTTAGCGATCTGGATAATGCCAGCCTTGACCTCATCAAGGATGGGCTGAAGAGCGGTTACCCGGCAGAGATTTTCTATTGCCTCAATCTACTCGAAGAGATGGAACACCCAGAGATCACGGAGCTAATCAAACCGCTCCTGGACAACCACAACCATGATGTCCGAATGGACGTTTTGCGCAGGATTGCTTCGCTGAATATTCAGCCCTTAATCAATCGCGTGCTGGATAGAGTGGGAGAGGAATCCGATCCAATAGTTAGGGGCCAGGCATTAAAAACCTACGCAGCTCTGGGACCTGCTGACACCATAGACAGGTTACTTCCCTACCTTGACACATCAGACCAGAACATCAGGAAAGGTGCACTGGTCGGGATTCTATACTTCGACCAAGACAACGAGATTGCCAACCGTTACCTACTCGACAGTGTTCGGTCGCAGGATATTAACGAACGATTATTCGCCGCCGAAGTCATCGCTGAAACAGGTGTCCCCCATTTTTCCGGCTACCTGGTTGAGCTTCTGGAAGATATCGACCCGCTAATCGTAGAACGAGCCATCGTTGCTGCAGGTAACCTGCACGACCCCAGACTCGTCAACATCCTGGTGAAAAAACTCGCCATTGCTTCTCTACAGGGAACCACCAGGCTATCGCTGCGGCATTTCGGTGAGGCCGCGCTCTATGACCTTGATACCGGGCTGACATCACCCGAGGCGACCCGGCAGGAAAAAAACCACATTATTGAAACAATCAAGGAAATTGGCGGCGTACAGGCCATCGAGATTCTCTTGCGCCATCTAGAGATAGCGCAACCGGAACTGCGACACAGGGTCCGGCTGAGTCTCGCAAAACTACACTTCCAAGCCGAACCGGATGACCAGTACATTTTTGTGAATAGCCTGGATGAAGAAGTACAACTGATCACCTGGTTACTGTCAGCCATGGACGACTTGCGGGACGAACCACGTTTCGAGAGGCTTCACGCTGCACTAGCGAGCGAACTGGAAGTGCGGCGTGACAGTATGTTGCTATTGATCAGTTTCCTATTCCCCTCGATTGTCATCCTGGACACCCGAGCCAACATAGACTCGAAAGTCACCGAGCTGCGCGTTTTTGCACTCGAGATCCTGGACAACCTATTGACCAGTGAAATAAAACAAACTGTATTGCCACTTCTCGACGACCTTACGGTTGCAGAAAGGCTCGAACAAATGTCCATTCGATTCCCGCAGGAAAAAATGAGCGCCGAAGCGCGGTTCCATGACATCGTGGACAATCACTTTGATCACGCTTTCTTCTGGACCCGGAGTTGTATGCTGTACCAGATCGGTGAGAGTGAAGCCGCCAGGCATCTTGAACAGGTGGAAAAAGGTCTCGGCGATCGCGAGAGCGTCATCAGGGAAACCGCCGTCTGGTGTCTTTCAAAACTCAAACCTCCGGGACTCAGGAAAACCCTAAGCACTTATATCGGAGACCAGAGTGTCCAGGTCAGAAATCTTGCAAAAGCCATCCACGCAACCCTTCCGGCACCTGACCCTGCCGAATAAGTTGACTTGGAATCCGCACCAAATTTCACACCCAACCCAACCCACATCCGATTGGTTCCCTTCCTTTAGCAGCGACTGCGCTTAAATAAGGGTAAGCAGCCCAGCAAGCGCTACATTGTGATCAAAGAGGGGATAATAGTTCGGCTGTTAGTTTCATGACCTTTATCAAGTATACGCCGACAGTTTTGCTGGAACTATGCGATTTCCGAGTCTTTGAAGTGCTTACCTACCATTTGTCGTAACGATAGATGGTTGGAGCAGTTTATTCACGTTGTATGCTAACAAATCGGTTTAACGGTCTGGTTTTTATTGAAATATAGGCATTCATCTTCTAAAGTCATTGCGTCAAATAATGATGAATTCCCGGTGCTCATTCCTTACCGGGGATGCTGAAGGAGCCCCAATGTACACCGATTCCCTTTCGAAAATCTTTCTGGTTTGCCTTACCGCGCTAGTACTCACTGCCTGCGGCGGTGGTAGTGGTGGTGGTAGTGGTTGCGGTGGCACTATCCTCGCCCCTGCAGGCGATGACGACTGCACGCAGGCG
>DTZW01000479.1 GCA_012961165.1 Gammaproteobacteria bacterium
GCACCCGTAGTAAATAGACCATGTCCTGGCTGGATACCAGTTCGCTTATCCTGCAGACCAGCTGCAAATTGATCAGCTGCCGCAGGGTCCATGGCCACTCGTGGCTCTCTCATGATAGCCTGGTCTTCGAAGAAGATTGCCGTGTCTTGTGTCACTGGGTCTATAGGGCGGGAAAAAGCTGACCAGGCAGAACCAAAGACCGAATGTGCATGACACACTGCGGTAATTTCTGGGTAAGCTCGATGGATCGCTGAGTGCAGCAAGACACCAACAGGATTAACGGGTTTCGACCCTTTGATGAGTTGGCCCAAATGGTCAACTAAAACAATATCTGACACCCGCATGCGATTGAAGGATATGCCAATTGGGTTAGCCCAAAAGTGCTCAGGGTTCTCCGGGTCGCGAACGGTAATATGGCCCAGCAGCCCCTGCGAAAAACCAGCCTTGCCGAATATGCGGCAAGCGCCAGCAAGACGTTCGATACGATGTTGGCGCTCATCATCGAGATTTTCGAATACCGGCGGCGTTCGCGTAATAAAGCCTTTTGCTGCTGGAGTTGCACTCTCTTCTGCCATGACTCAATCCTTAATGTCCAAGTTAGAACAAGCTGTCTTCGATGGGTGTGAGAATAGTAAGGATAAACCACTTTCTTGGATATACAGCCGTGTACCTCAGCGCCCTCAAACTTGCGACTGATCGTAGTTGCCGATGAAAATCCGGTTCAGGTGATGAATTATGCGCCCGGGTTTCGTTGAGAACAGGAATGATTAAACGTATTTTCCCAAGATTGCAAAAGTATCCGAACGGGGAATCTTTGGGCGCTGATCTGAAGGCTTACAGATGCCTGGGGTGATCACTGTTTCCAAATAAAGCTGGTTACCGATATCAGTTTGGTTCAGTAAGCAAACTGATCGACGCGGCATGCCGCCTGGCTTAAGCCTTTACCACGAATGAATTTAGGATCGAGCCAACGCTTAACGGCTTCAATTTCCCATTTTGAGCATAATCGTTCTACCGGCACCTGTGAAAGTGCCAGCCAGATACCCCGATAACCCACCGGGAAACCATTATCATTGAAGGTGTAGCCATAAACACGGCAAAGGCCGTCGCCTTCCGGATAATCACCGATATAGGACAACCACGGGGTCTCTATCCGAACCTGTTCGCGCAGGTATTGCTGGCAAGGCGCGATGAAGTTACCCAGGTCCCAATCCGGGATCGCTCGTTCATACTCGGTTTTCCCGCCTGGCAATTGCAAGCCATCTTTTGTCTCAAGAAGAAACACTTCTGTTTCCTCGCGCTCACGCACCAGTACTGCCCTGGTGGTAGCAATCTCTCGATCACTGTGGACAGCGATCAGCTTTTGCCCTTGTTCGCTGAGCGCATTCGCGACATCGTCGTGAAACAAATAATAACCAGTGGCGGGTGGATAGGCTGCTGCCGCGTATTTATTGAACAGACCGACGCGATGATGACTCGAACGGTTGGCGTCTGCGCGGTGCCAAAGATGCATGTTCATTAACAACAAGTCACCCCGCTGTAAGCCTGGGTCAATGAATTCATGATCGCCAGGCCTAATCGCCGGTTCAACTTCCAGGCAGGGTGTTTCCCCTGAATGCACCCTTTCGGTCCGATGTGAACCGGGTGCGACATAAAGTGGACCTGCTGCTTCGTCAAAATCACAAAAAGGAACGATAGTGAACAGCCAATGCATCGAACTGCCCACCGGACGCCAGCGTTTATAATCGTGATGCGCGGGCAAGCCAGCACCGTCAGGAGTGCGGTCATAAATCACATAGGCGGTCAGCACTGGATCGTCTGACAGCAGGTCACGAGCTGAACTGACGATGGTTTCATGCTCGATTACGAACGCCAGATCCGGATCGCGAGCGGATTGCGTTGCCAAAGTATAACGGCCAGGGTTTGGGTATACCGGTGCATTGGGATCCAGGGTGCCATCAAGCGGTGGGTTATTTGCAACGCCTTGCTCAAGGCGTTGAATATCCATCTCATCAATCGCCCCTTTGAGAATCAAATATCCCTGATTATTAAACTGTTCGATTTGCGTTTTACTTAGCATAGTGGTCACTTTATAGCGCTGATAGTAAATATTCTAATCGACGTCATTCCTCAACAAATGACTTTCCAACCTGCAACATAATACCTTTTGGCAAATAGCGCATTGCCTATACTCAAAAACAGGCTTGGCAGAGAGCAGTGTATAGTGCCAGCGTAATGGGGAAATGCTGGCGCCAGCCTCTGATTCACTCAGGATGATCAGTGCTGCCGATTCGGCCCTAATGGGCGATAAGCGCCCGTATGTGTTAAGCAGGTGAACGATAGATAGGGTCTTCTGATGGCTAGTTACAAAACAGCACCAGTCCCGTCGCCGCGGATGCCAGACGGCATCCCCTATATTATCGTCAACGATATAGCCGAACGATTTAGCTTCTATGGTATGAAGGCCATTCTCGTTGTCTTCATGACACAGTATCTGATGTCGACTGATGGCCAATTGGCGACAATGTCGCGCGCAGACGCGACTTCTTACTTCCACCTGTTTGTGTCCACGACGTATTTTTTGCCCATTATTGGCGCGGTCATCGCGGACTCATACTGGGGTAAGTATCGAACCGTTATTCTGCTATCGGTGGTTTACTGCGCCGGGCATTTTGCCTTATTCCTTGATGACACCAGAGCAGGATTGTTTCTCGGTCTAACGTTGATAGCCATTGGGTCAGGTGGCATTAAGCCGAGTGTTGCCTCTAATGTAGGTGATCAGTTTGGCCAGTCCAACGAACATTTATTGTCCAGAGCTTTCTCGTGGTACTACCTCGGCATCAATATAGGATCGTCTCTGTCTTCGCTGCTCATACCCTGGTTGCTCAAGGCATATGGGCCCGCTGTTGCCTTTGGCGTACCGGGTCTATTTATGCTCGCGGCAACGGTGACGTTTTGGATGGGACGTCATCATTTCGTCCATCTGCCGCCTGCGGGAAAGTCTTACCTAAAGGATGTCTTCGGCAGCGATGGCAAGCGCGTCGCAAGTCGGTTGCTGGTGATCTATGTATTGGTTGCAGCCTTCTGGTCTCTGTTTGATCAAATGGGCAGTACCTGGGTTCTTCAGGCAATGCAGATGGATAGAACGATATTGGGATACGAATTGTTACCTGCTCAAATTCAAGCGATGAACCCATTTTTGATCATCATTTTGATTCCAATCTTTTCCTATTACGTTTATCCGCTGATGAATCGGTATTTTGATGTCACCTCTGGTCGCAAGATGTGTATGGGAATGTTTCTGGCGGCTTCGCCATTTTTGGTGACTGCCTGGTGTGAATCGCAGATACAACTCGGCAATACGCCGCACATCAGTTGGCAGCTGCTGGCGTATTTTTTGATGACCTTGGCGGAAGTATTGTTAGTGATTACCTGCATGGAATTTTCGTATACACAAGCACCCAAGAGAATGAAGTCTTTAGTGATGGCCCTGTTCTACCTTTCCATATCGGCTGGTAATTTATTCACGGCATTGGTCAATCAAGTGATTCAAAACCCGGACGGCACAACAAAGCTCGTCGGCGCAAGCTATCACCTGTTCTTTGCCGGGTTCATGGGTATTGTCGCCTTGATATTCGCCATTTACATGCGCTTCTATCAGGAGCAACACATCATTCAGGAAGAATCAAAACAATGATTTCCTCTTGTCTTCTGGACGCTGCTTATTGTCTACTTGTATGTGGCAAGAAAACAGTGATTGAACACCGATTGGCTGAAGGTCTGGATCATTATTCTTCTGACGACGGATGCCACTTACCTGACTAAGGACTACTATAATGTTGCAACCCGGGTCGTACAGCAGCTCTAGACCCATTGGAACAATAATGGGACGGTTCATATGCAAATTAGAAAAATTCTCAGTCTTTTAATCTTAAGCTCACTTTCGCCGCTGGTGTCAGCTGAAAATCAAACAGCCCATCCGCAGAAACTTGCACTGGCAGGTTTCCAGTCAGGGATTTATCAAACGGACAAGCTGTTTATCGCAGGTCAACCACTATCAGGCGTCGCGATTAAGGAACTAAAACGCCTGGGGCTAACAACCATCGTCAATATCCGAACAACACCAGAAGTTACCAACCCCAAATTAACCCCGATTGATGAATCCGCGTTGAGTGCAGCGCTTGGGTTAAAGTATGTTCATCTGCCCTCGGGCGGTGAAGACACACCATACGACCCCGCGACCGTCACGGCATTTGCAGGGGTTATGGATGCAGCTGACGGCAAGGTGCTATTACATTGTGCCAGTGGACGCCGGGCCGCGCATCTGTGGGTCGCCTATCTGGTCAATTATCAGGATGTGCCGTTAGCCACGGCGATTGATCTGGGCCGAGGGGCTAACTTCGGATCGGTACCACTGGAAGGGTATCTCAAAGGATCGATCAACTATCTGCTAATCAACTGATAAAGGTGCGTTACAGGTAAGTTAATACCAGGCAAACCACCCTGGGTAATAATTCTTCACTGCGACGCCGGGAAGCCTTCGCTGAGACTCGCCGAATTAATGTTATCCAATGGATAAATAGGTCGTCGAACATTTTCGAAGGTCAACTGGCTATAGTCCGAGGTGCATACCCCACAACCCGCACATTCGATAATGGACTTCGCAATGGGCATGAACACTGCCCGATAATGAATCCGGCTTTTCAACATTACGAAACGCTTTTTTAACGGATCTATACCAAGGCTGGTAAAACATCCCAGGTCATAGGGCTCTACATGCCTGCTGATGACAATAATTTCAACCCGGCCGGTATCCAGAACAACAGTGGTGCCCATATTCACCCGACTACCCGTAGCCATTGGCCCGGTGATGGTGAACTTGCCGTCTGATATCAGGCGCACAGTACCGGTGACTGTCAGTGGCTCACTTTGTTGCTCCAGCGCGTCCATCTGGAATCTGGCGCCAATGGTGACAGTCACCTCTTGACCAACACCGACATCAACCATCTGCTGGACTGCAGCAGGATCGAATATACCAAATGCCACGACATCCTCCAGCTCCTGAGCCAGGATTTCCCGCAACACCTCGGTGGTATCCATCGTCCCCCCAGAGGCCGTGTTGTCGTAATGATCCAACAAAATAACCGGGCCTGAGCCAGACGCATCAGCCGCAGCATTAGCTGACCCAACGGATTCAAAGAGGGGCTTTATTTGGTAAACAAATGATTCTCTTTCCTTCCACGCTATTTCGAGCAATTCGTCTCGAAGGGCAGCTGCTTCTTCCACATCATTATCAGTAACGACAACGACACTCAGTCCTGCGTTGTAAATATCCGCATGAGGGAAACCCGTGAACAGCGACACAGCCAGCGCACCGGATGCTTCCATTTCCATGACCCTTTCCTGAAGCGCCTTGTTTGGGAAATCATCGGTACCCTGACGCATCACATGCGGCAGCATTGGGCAGTTACCCCACACCATCCTGGGTTCAATCTCACCGTTCAAGGAACGAATGAGTATTTGTGCGGCTCGCTCACCGGTTCCGTACATGTCGATATGAGGATAGGTATGATAACCAGCGATGACCGTTGCATTTGAAACCATGGCTGGATAGAGATTTGCATGCATATCAAGTCCAACGCCGATGGGAACATCCGGGTAGGCTTCACGTAAACGGACCAATAATGAACCTTCACCATCCTCGCGGGTATCTGTGACCATTGCGCCGTGCAAATCGAGCAACAAGCCATCACAACCCTCGGCCGCCTCAACAATACAATCTGTGATGTATTGGTAGGCAGTATCTGAAACACGACCGGACGGGGGAGCGCCTGCAGCAATCGGCGTGATAATCTCCACACCGGCCTGCTCCGCAACGGCTATCATTCCTGCCATGGTAGAACCGCGACCGAATGTTGCCTGATACGCAGCCTGATCCCTGGGTGGCAACTCACCGCTACCGAATCGCTCCAGTTCCGTGGGTACGGGCGAGAAGGTATTGGTCTCGTGACTCATCATCGCGATCAGTAGTTTCACAATGTGCATTCCTTGTAATAATTCATCGTGCCCTCACGTATTCCCGTCGCCGCTTCACTGCCGCGTATTTACAAGCAAAGCAGCCATGGATGGTGCAATCAATTGTTAATGTCGCTCCTGTACGTCAGCCGGGCATCACAAACTCATCAGCAAACACAAGGGCTCCATCTGTATTGTCCGTGCGATGATGGATGATTTCCTGGTACTCCGGTGAGTCATACCAGGTACGTATCGCGTCTTTTGATGGAAATTTGAGCACAACAGTTACAAGCCCGGGATTCCCTTCAACCACTTCACTGCCAGGGCCGGCAACCAATATCTCACCACCATGGGCGATGATTGTTGGACCGACAGTTGAAATGTAGCGTTGATAGCCTTCCTCATTGGTGATGTCGTAGTTTGCTATTAAATATCCAGCCATATCCTTCTCCTTTTTAGGTATTGTCACACTGCAGGATAGCTGATTTTACGACTTTCAGGTGATGTCTCATTACAGCGCCTTCATCTTGCCGTTGGTTAATCACAGAGTCGACTTACTCTAGCTGATCGGACAGGCAAGGCGAAGTGCAGCAATTACCTTAGTTGACCATTCTTCTGAAAATGTGTTTTATTCGCCTATTCTCGATGATTCGATTAGCAGAACCCTATGAACCCTATGAACCTGTTTGAAAACGATGATTTAAGGTGGAAGCAGTTTACCGGTAGCGATAAATTTGACTACCCAATTGATTATGCTGCGGCGCTGCTTTCGGCCAGAGACAACGGTCATGTTGACCTTCTGTACCGCTGGGCACCCAATGCTTACTGCCACTTCCATAAGCATACTGGCTTCATCACTTCCACGGTGCTTGCTGGCGAACTCCACGTCATTGACATCGATCTCGACACCGGTGCCGAAACAGGCCGACGCGTCAGGAAAACAGGTGACTATGCTGCTAAAGGTCCCGGCGATGTCCATATGGAAATGGGCGGCCCAGAAGGCGCTCTCGTTCTGTTTAACCTCTTTACCACGGACGATCAATTGGCCGATACATTAGCACAAGACGGCACTGTTTTATCCCGCTCTACCCTGAGCCAGATACTGCACGGACGCAGCGCTCGCTAAGGCCTCATAAAACGACAATCCGACGAAAACCAATAAGCTGAAAATTCAAACAAGGAAACACCATGCTAACGAAAGAATTTATCCATCCTCACCCAATGGGCTTTACCAACACAGTTGCTTACACCGCTCAGGGTGTTAAAACTATTGTCGTTTCGGGCCAGGTGGGTTACGCCGACGGGCGGTTTGGGGAAACCTTTGAAGAACAGGCAGAAATGGCTCATCGTAATTTAGTTGGCGAACTTGCAGCCGCCGGCGCCGGCGTTGAAGACGTCATTAAACTCAACTCTTATGTGGTGGATTTAGATTCTCAGAGAAGCAAAACACTTTCCCAGGTTAAAGCAAAATTCTTTACCCAAACGGATCAACCGGCATCAACTTTGATTGGCATATCTGCTCTCGTCATGAAACAACTACAGGTAGAAATTGAGGCGACAGCAGTGATCGAGGTGTAGCTGCCTGAGTTCGTTTCGATAAGGTCGTTTTCAATAGCAGGGGCCGGCCCGCCTGGACTTGATTGTCTTGCGGGTCTCCGATCGAACGCCTGAGATGATGATCGCACAGGTCACTCGCCATTCTCCGGGTGATTGCAAATTATCTGAGGTGACGGCATTTGGTCACTTGCGTCTTCGCAGGTCTTAGCCAAATTCTCGCAGTTCTCGCAGTTCTCGCAGTGCTAGTCTGACTCCGGCCGAGCTGCTATCTCGATCAAACAGGGAACTTTTTATGGAAGCCTGTTTCGAGGTAATCGAAATACTTAGGCCAGCGGTTCGGATCGATAAAGGCCAGCGGGTCTCCGCTATCAACACTTTCCTTAGGTTGGAAGATACTACTCTGCCCAGCATGTCCGGTAAGGTGAATATCCACATGCTCTTGGCGCAGACGGTCTATAGAAGTGACATACGAGTCACGAAGAGATTCAGGTAAATCATGGCCGTTCAGGTATTCGTCGACGAGAGTATGAACGCCCGGACCTCCTTGCATTCCTACTCGATAACTGCCCTTTTCGCCGTTAATGGTGAAAAAATATGACATGGTCCCGAGAGTGTGCCCTGGCGTATGTACACAGCTGACCTGCGTATTGCCAACTTCTACGGTATCGCCGTCATACAGCGCTTGGTCAATGGTAAAGTGGCGAGTAAATTCGACGCCGTAAAGTTCAGCTTCCGACAGCTCGCCGCGATGCTCGCATACATCAACGTCGTCAGCGCCGATACAGAAAGATGCTTGAGTCAAGTCGCGAATAGATCGTGAGCCGCCCATATGGTCGCAGTGACCATGCGTGTGCACCACGTAGCGAATGTCCGCCGGGCTAAATCCAAGACGGTAGATACCATCAATCATTTGATAGACAGTTGGCGGGAATGTGCTATCGAAAAGAATCAATCCCTCACGGTTTCGATCAGCCAGCTGCAGACAGACCGGTTGCCAACAAAGTAGAGGTTCCCATAGACACGGAATGGCGCTATGTAGGTTCGCCAGGGCTCGTTAATAATCCTTACTGCCATTTAACCTCGCCGCCATCATTATTTACATTCACACACCCTCTAAGGCTATTTTATTCTTCGGGATTCCAGCATTGGCCCTTAAGGCCCCCACATGGATCACACGCGTTCCGTGTGCCTTCTGGCACATCTCAAAGAAGAGAAGCTGCGCGGACTACGCTTGTCGACAATGTCTTTTTCGAGCGAGAAAAGGGCCTCTTTTCCTACCGCAACAATGCTGACTGGATGACAGCCGAGCCACTTTGGGTGACCGCGGAACGTCAACGTATCATAGCCGCGGTTTATTTTTGGGTAGGTTCAGAGACGGACTGGCAAGGCACAGGCGCGAGTTACCGAATGGCTCCCTTTGATGGCTTCCTTTGACGGCTCCAGAAGCGAATCAGAGAGCAAGAGGAAACAAACGACAAATTTGGGAAAGGAAAAATTTGAGGCATCCATCATTACGTTACTAGCTTATATTGAGCTGGACCAGTAGCTGGGCCCTTCCTTGTATAGACCAAATTTTCAGTCAGCTAGCAGACGCCATTAAGCATCTCACGAGTACAGCGGGTCATTCGCATGATCTGCGATACATTTCTGAAAGTG
>DTZW01000480.1:0-1165 GCA_012961165.1 Gammaproteobacteria bacterium
CCTGATTATCGCGCACCGGCTCAGTTTTATTACCCGCGCAGATCAGATTCATGTGTTTGAAGATGGGCGAATTAAAGAGTCTGGCCGCCACGAAGCACTGCTGGACCGTAATGGGCCCTATGCACACATGTGGCGCGTACAACAGGCCGAGGACAAGTTATACACGGATACCCCGCAGCAGCCCCTGCCATGAATGTAGCGGCCGGTCTGCAGCGGCACTGGAACCGAATAGACGCGCTTACATTGTTGTTGTTGCCGCTCAGCATTTGCTATGGGCTGATCATTTCCATCAGAGCGCTTTTGTACCAACTTGGGGTTTTTAGGGTTCAACACTGGAATGTACCGGTATTGGTGGTTGGAAACCTGACGGTCGGTGGGTCAGGAAAAACACCGCTGGTGATAGAGTTGGCGCGGGGTTTACGAGCCAGAGGTTGGCGTCCGGGAGTCGTAAGTCGTGGGTACGGCGGAACCTCGGAGGGCCCCACAACAGTGACCGCTGCGACTGATCCTTTTTTGGTGGGTGATGAACCAGTCCTCATTGCCCGAGAGGCCGAGGTACCGGTAGTAGTTGCCCGAAAAAGAGCCAAGGCGGTCGATAGGCTGCTTCAGGAAGCTGAGGTCAATCTCGTGATAGCCGATGATGGTCTGCAACACCTGGCCCTTGGCCGAGTGGTTGAAATAGCGGTAATCGATGGGGTGACCGGCCACGGCAACGGCCTGTTGCTGCCAGCGGGCCCGCTTCGCGAACCATTAAGGCGTCTTGAACGTGTTGATATTCGGGTGCGCCGCGGTGGGCAACCCAAAGAAGGCGAGTACCCAATGAGCGTCAACGCGTCAGTGGCCCGAAACCTGGTCTCCGGTCAGGAGGTAGAGTTATCTGAATTCGCTGGAGTGCCCCTTGTCGCAGTTGCTGGGATTCATCAACCTGAACGATTTTTTTCAACTCTGCGTAACTTGGGGCTTCAGATCCAAGAGAAGGGCTTTTCAGATCACCATGCTTTTCAGGCAAGTGATATACCGCAAGCCCCTGGGAGGCCAGTGTTAATGACCACCAAAGACGCTGTCAAATGTGAGTCCTTTGCGCAAGAGAACTGGTGGGCGGTGAAACAGGTTGTAACCATCCCACAGGAACTACTAAGCAACTTGGATGAATTGCTGAAGAGAC
>DTZW01000480.1:1297-1564 GCA_012961165.1 Gammaproteobacteria bacterium
AAGTCAGGCACAAAGAATCGTCGTCGCGACTGACGATGAGGGTATTGTTCGCGCGGTAAGGGATTTCGGCGGCGAGGTTTGCTTGACTGGAGCCGCCCATCTGAGTGGAACCGACCGGGTGGCCGAGGCTGCATTATCCCTTGGTCTTGCTCCAGATCATATTGTAGTGAACGTTCAGGGGGATGAGCCGGACATGCCCGGAATACTGGTCGATCAGGTGGCGCAGTTACTTATAGAAAATCAAGGAGCGAGTGTGGCGACAGCCTG